>CAYSEE010000011.1:0-10901 GCA_964429955.1 uncultured Clostridia bacterium
CGATCGGGCCGTTGAGGGGGAAATGCGGAGCATGTCCCCCTCAAGTATCTCAAGCACCTTTTTCATACTTTAATTTGACGGGTATTCCCGAAACCATTAAGTAAACCTCCTGGGCATATTCTGCCATCATCTGGTTTGCCTTACCCAGGACATCCCTGAATTTCCTCCCCAAACTACTATTAGGAACCACTCCCCATCCCACCTCGTTTGAGACTACTATCGCAGTATGAGTGCTTTTTAGGATGAGTTTTGCTACCTCCTCTATACTCTTGAGTATAGACTCTTCCGTATAGTGGCTCAAAAGAAGGTTTGAAACGAGAAAAGTCAGACAATCTATGATGAGGATCTTGGAAGGAGATTTAATATTGGAAAGAACAGAGGCGAGGTCTTTTCCTTCCTCAATAGTCTCCCAGTGAGAAGGTCGAGCTTTTCTGTGTACACTTATCCGTTTCCTCATTTCCTCATCCTTAGCACTGCCAGTGGCTAAAAAGATGACTTCTCTGTTCATCTTTCCGGCTAATTTCACAGCATAACTGCTCTTCCCGCTTCTCACCCCACCAGTGATAAAGATAATCCTTCCCATCTTTTCTTTATCCAAAAATGTTAATAAAAAATCACTTCCCCTGTAATGCGCAAGGGAAGATCGCATAGAAAGTAGACAGGTCTTCTGGCTTAGGGACCACCTACTCCCCCACCTTCCCGGAAGCTCACCTTCCAGTGGCTAATTGGGGTTTCGCTTCCCATCACAGCAGCGCAACTGCCCGGGATTTTCACCCGATTCCCTTGGTCTACTCTCTTTATCCTTCACCCAAAGTAATCAATGATGTGATTATTATATCCTATTTCTTCTTTTTGTCAAAATAGTGGCGACGGTTGACAAATTTTTTTATTTTGATATAACATTTCCTAACCCAAATTCGGGTTAAAAATTAAATACATAAGGGAGTAAAGAAAAGATGGAAAAAGTCAAAATATCAAGTGGGAAGTTACGCGGCATCAAAATGTTAGCGGACGAAGAAGGAAAATTCAGGATGATGGCTATTGACCAGCGTGGTTCCCTACAGAGGATGCTCGGAGGTGTAATGGGAAAAGACTCAAAGGAAATGGGCTTTGAAGACCTGGCCACTTTTAAAAAATCCGTGGTAAAAATCCTGTCCCCTTATTCCAGTGCCACATTAATAGACCCAATTTACGGATATACCTATGCGGCAAAGCACTTTCCCAGAAATGTGGGATTGCTCTTGGCTACTGAGCAGACGGGAGCTGAACTTGGAGGCAAAAGCGGAAAGGAAAGAAAAACTCGCCTCCAACCAGGATGGAATGTAAGCAAGACAAAAAGGGCAGGAGCCACAGCTGTTAAACTGCTCGTGTACTATCGGGGAGATGCTTCCCCTGAAGTAGTCCAACATCAAAAGGACATAATATTGAAGATCGGCGAGGATTGTGAGAAATACGATCTGCCCTATGTCCTGGAACTCGTGAGCTATCCATTTAAGGAAGACGAGGATAAGGACAATCTCACCTTTGCCAAAAGAAAGCCAGAGATAGTGATGGATTATACTAAGGAGTTCTCAAAGTCTGAGTATAAGGTAGACATCCTGAAGATTGAATTTCCGGCGAATCTAAAATACTGCAAGGAGTTTTCGGATGGCGAGTTCGACGGTAAGAAGCGGGAGTCTGCCTATGATCTATCCGAGGTGGAGAAATATTGTAGAGAGCTAAATAATATTTCCTCAGTGCCCTGGGTTATCTTGAGTGCGGGAGTAAAGATTAAGGAATTCCTGATAAACGTTAAATTGGCCACTGATAACGGTGCCTCTGGATTTTTGGGAGGAAGGGCTATATGGCAGGACGCTGCTCAATATTACCCAGATATAGAAAAGGTGGAAGAATGGCTTTCAACCAGCGGAGTTGATAATTTCCGCAGGCTTTACGAGGCATCCAAAAACGCTACTCCTTATTTTAACCATAAGAGATTTAAAAGTCTCGCCAATATGGAATTGGACTTAAACGGGGAAAACTGGTATGTAGATTACAAGGGGTTAGAATAAACATTCTGTGTAGCATCCGAGCTTGCTTAACTTATTTGTAGTGGCAAAGCTCGCCTTTGCCTATGTCGAGATAAACTCGACCACTACAGCCGAGCAAGCTCGGATGCTACTTAAATTTACTTCCCGATGCAGAAATGAGAGAAAATGTGATCCAAAATCTCATCCGTAACCACCTCACCCGTAATCTGTCCTAACCTATCTATTCCCTCTCTTAAATCAAAAGCCACCAATTCCTCGGATAATCCTTGCTTTATCGCACCCAAGGCTCTTTTCACACCTTCCCTTGTCTCCTCCAAAGCCTTCTTTTGTCTCAAATTCATAACAAGGAGATCGGAGTCTCGAGGAACGGCCTTTTTTAATACGAAATTGGCCAACTTTTCCTTGAGCTTATCTATATTGATTTCCTTTGTGGCGGAGATTTCAACTATTTCACGGCCCGGGGAAAAGGAGGAAATTTCCTCCTTTCTTATTCTCTGGGGGAGGTCAATCTTATTTATGAGGATTAAAGCTTGCTTTTCTTTAACTTCTTCGAAGATTACCCTATCCTCCTTGCTCAAAGGACGAGAGCCATCGATGAGAAGCAATACTATATCTGCCTCTTCCATTTTCAAATGAGTTCGCGCAATTCCTTCCTTCTCTATTACGTTCTTAGTCTCCTTTAACCCTGCTGTATCAGCAATCCATACAGGAAATCCCTTAATATTCACCATCTCCTCAATGGTATCTCGAGTAGTTCCTGGAACATAGCTGACGATGGCCCTTTCCCTCTGAAGCAGAGTATTCAAAAGACTGGATTTTCCAACGTTGGGCTTTCCCACAATCACCGCCTTCACCCCCTCTTTATAAACCTGTCCCATTTTGGTAGCCTCCAAAAGAGAATCAACATCCTTGAGGATTTCCTTCAAACGCTCTTCCTTATCCCTTCTGGATAAAAATTCCAAATCCTCCGAGGAAAAATCTATCTCAGCCTCCAGATACGATAGAAGATCAACCATTTTCCCCTTGAGCAGAAAGATTTTTTGAGATAATTTTCCCCCCAAGGCATTTAGGGCAGCCTCTAAACTCTTCTCCGTCCTCGCCTGGATAATATCCAGAACACTCTCCGCTTGAACAAGGTCTATTCTTCCCCTTAAAAAAGCCCTTTTGGTAAACTCTCCTGGCTCAGCCAGACGAGCCCCGAGCTTTAATGTCAATTCCAGAGTTCTTCGCAGGGGAACGGGGCCCCCATGACAATTTATCTCCACTATATCCTCACGGGTATAGGTCTTAGGAGCTCGCATAAGGGTAAGGAGAACCTCATCTACTCGATTTCCTGTATCAGGATCCACTATCCAACCATAATAAATTCTAAAAGAGGAGGACCAATTTACCTTTTTTCCCTCAGGAGGTTGAAAAATCCTTTGAGCTATAGGAAAGGACCTCTTCCCGCTCATCCTCACTATTCCTATTCCAGAATGTCCTGATGGGGTAGCAATGGCAGCTATGGTGTCCTCTAAGCTCATTTTTTTGCTGAAACCCCGCTACTTGGCATCATTTTTTTGGTAATAAAAAACTGTTGGGCGAGAGAAAATAAAGTGGAGACAAACCAGTAAAGCATCACCGCGGAGGGAAGAGACCACAAAAGGATGATGATAAGGAGAGGGAAAAATTGCATTAACTTGGCGAGTCCCTCCTGCCCTTGCCCTTTTGGCTGAGTTCTCTGAGAAATTCTTTGCTGAAGAAACATAGTCCCTCCCACCATTAAAAGCAGAGGAATATCGTATTTGCCCAGGTCCCTTATCCACAGAAAGGAGGGATTTTCGGAAAAGTTAAAGTTCAGAATAGCCCTGTAAAGAATGAAAATAATGGGAAGTTGGATGAACATAGGTAAACATCCACTCATAGGATTGACCTTATGCTTCTTATATAAATTCATCATCTCAATCTGGAGTCTCTTGGGATCATTTTTGAACTTTTTCTGAATGGCCGCCAGCTCCGGCTGCACAACCTGCATCTTTTGCATAGATTTAAACTGCTTAAAGGTAAGGGGAAATAAAATTCCGTAAATGAGAAGGGTCAAAAGGATGATCGCCACTCCATAATTATGGGTGAAACTATAAAAGAAAAGAAGAATTTTAATTAAGCCGAGGGAAAGATTACCCCAAAAACCAAGGGTAATTGCTTTAGTTAAGTAATAATCTTTACCCGTTAATTTTTCGATTTTATTGTTTAGTAATCTAAGCTCAGAGTAATTTTGAGGTCCCGCATAGATTGCCCATTCACTTCTTCCTTTGGTATCCTTAATCCCCCAGGAATTAGGGCCAAATATTGCGCCTGAGGGCCGAGTTAAAGAGGCGAGGATAAGTAAAAGGTCTCCTTTTTGACGAAGTCCCGCCCAATCAACCCCTTCGCCATATTCAGACCTAATGCCCTGCTTTCTTTCCTCTATGAGAGCTCCTTTGTAAAAGACTAACTGCTCTTCATCTTCCCGTTTTCCCTCTATCCCTGTCGGCAAGCTAACTTGATATTCACTCCCCAGAGGAAGATTTTCCATTATAATGGTGAGAAATACGTTATATCCCTGTTGAGGAAACTGCAGAATCTTGGTTATTTTAAATCTTCCTTCCTCCTCTTGCCATAAGAAAGTTACTTTCCTTTCCTCCTCTTTTAGTTCAACTTGAAAATTCTTTTCGTCTAAGGGAATTCTCTTTCCTCCCGGTAAAAATAGATTTAAACTCGGAAAAGGTGTATCCTCCCCGATTAGCTCCTTTCTTGAGTTCTTTAAATACCAGGATTTAATTCTTCCCCCCTTGGAGGTAAGGGTTACGCTCAGCTGAGCGTTCTCTAATTTTATTTCTTTAGCCTCTTCAGGTAATTTAACTTTACCGGGAAGAAGCTCCTTTTCCCTTTCTACAGAGGGAGGCTTAACCCCCTCCTCTTGTGGGGATGGGAAAAAACGAGGGAACACAAAAAAATTAAAAAATACGAGGACCATCATCGAAAGCACAATAGCCAGAATTACATTTTTTTCCACAGATTAACTCCTATGTCTATTTTATCTTAATGGATCATAGCCTCCCTGACTAAAGGGATTACATCTTACTATTCTCTTTATTCCTAACCATATACCCTTCATCAATCCATATTTTTCTATAGCCTGCAGGGTATACTCTGAACAAGTAGGATAAAACCTACAACAACGAGGAGTTAAGGGGGAAATGCCCTTTTGGTAAAATATTATTAACCCCACTCCCAATTTTTTAGCTATCTTCATTTCTTAATCTTTATCTTAAACCTGGATTCGGCATTTTTATTGTTGCTCCTTTTCCTCGGTGTTTTGGAACGGTCGCTTATCCAAAACATCCTCGGCGGGCAACTTGATAAATTTAATAGGTTGCCGAATCCAGGATAAAATCATCTGTTATATACTATTTATTTTATTCTTATTGTCAAGCCACCTTTTTTGACCTTTCAAGATCTTTCGGTAATATAAAGGAGGATAGATCAATTCTTTGATAAATATGAATTTGGGAGGAGGTGAGAAGAATGGAACAACTATTAAAAAAGGTTATTTTATCAGGGATAGGAGCCTTGAGCCTTACCCGAGAGAAAGTAGAGGAACTCCTGGACGAGCTGGCAAAAAGAGGAGAGATAGAAAGTAAAGAAAAAAAGGACATATTGGCAGATTTAATTAAAAGGGGAGAGGAAGAAAGGGCAGAAATAGAAAAAAGGATAAAGGAGATAGTGGAAAAGATTTTTTCTCAGCTTAATGTAGCTACTAAGGATGACATCAAGAGATTAGAGGAAAAATTAGAAAAATTAGAAAAACAAGGCGGAAGGTAAACCCCTCCGCCTCGTTGAGTTTTCTTTAATATTCAGGTGGTGGATATCCTCCAGGAGTAGAAGGTGTCTTCTTCTCTTCTGGTATCTCAGTAACCACAGCATCTGTAGTCAAAATCAGAGAGGCAATGCTGGCTGCATTTTGAACAGTAGACCTTACCACCTTAGCTGGATCAATAACGCCTGCTTTCACCAGATCCTCATATTTTCCCGTCTCTGCATTAAACCCTATGGAGTCTTCCCTCTTCATCACCTCCTCTGCAACCACTCCGCCTTCCAGACCGGCATTCTCAGCTATCTTCCTGATAGGCTCCTTTAAAGCATTTCTGATTATACGTATTCCAATTTGCTCATCAGGATCGTCGGTTTCAATTTTATCTACTGCGGGAATGGCTCTGATCAAAGATGTTCCTCCACCAGCCACTATTCCCTCTTCCACAGCTGCACGAGTCGCTGCCACCGCGTCCTCAATCCGAGCTTTATTGGACTTCATCTCCGATTCCGTAGCTGCTCCTACATTGATCACCGCTACCCCGCCTGCTAACTTTGCCAATCTTTCCTCTAATTTCTCTCTATCGTAATCGGAATCTGTCTCATCCCTTTGAAGCTTTATCTGAGCTATTCTATCCTCAATTTTCTTCTTATCTCCCTGACCTTCAATAATGGTAGTATTCTCGTTGTCAATTCTCACCCTCTTCGCTCTTCCCAACATAGAGATATCCACGTTCTCCAGCTTTAGCCCTAAATCCTCAGCTACGACCTGTCCACCGGTGAGAATAGCAATATCCTCAAGCATTGCCTTCCTTCTATCTCCAAAACCGGGAGCCTTAACTGCTGCGCACTTTAAAGTTCCTCTTATCTTGTTAACTACCAGTGTAGCTAAGGCCTCTCCCTCCACATCCTCAGCAATGACCAGGAAGGATTTTCCTGTCTGAGCCACCTTCTCCAGTAATGGAAGAATATCCTTCACATTGCTTATCTTCTTATCGTGTAGAAGGATATAAACATCCTCAAGCACTACCTCCATCCTATCCGCGTTGGTGATAAAGTAAGGAGAGAGATATCCCCTATCGAACTGCATTCCCTCTACTAACTCCACCTCGGTCTTTGCGGTCTTTCCCTCTTCTATGGTGATTACTCCATTTTCTCCTACCTTCTCCATAGCATCAGCGATTAACTCCCCAATGTCGGGGTTATTGGAGGCAGCAACCGCAGCTACCTGGCTGATGGACTTTCTATCCTTGACCATCTTGCTTTGTTTCTTTATCTCATCCACTACTACCTCCACCGCCTTATCCATCCCCCTTTTAAGACGAGTAGGGTTAACTCCTGCTGTTACATGCTTGAGTCCTTCATGGATAATGTATTGAGCTAAAAGGGTAGCAGTGGTAGTTCCATCTCCAGCTACATCCTTGGTCTTCTCCGCCACTTCTTTTATTAGTTGAGCACCCACGTTCTCATAGGGATCCTTTAATTCAATTTCCTTAGCTACGGTAACTCCATCATCGGTAACGGTGGGAGAGCCGAAGCTTTTGGCCAAAGCTACATTTTGCCCCTTCGGGCCCAAGGTAATGGTCACAGCATTAGCCAATTGATCTACACCCTTTACCAGGGCTTGTTTTGCTTCAGATTTAAATAAAAGTTGTTTGGCCATCTTTAAACCCTCCTTTCAAACTTACTCTAATACAGCTAACACATCGTCTTCGCCCAGTACGAGAAATTCATCTTCCTTGATCTTTACTTCTGTTCCACCATATTTGGCGAAGAGTACCTTATCTCCTTTCTTAACCCCTTTAAAATCGGGTCCTACTGCTATTACCTCCCCTTCCTGTGGCTTTTCCTTGCTCGCCGTATCAGGAAGGTAAATTCCCCCTTCCGTCTTTTGCTCCTGTTTTACAGGTTTTACAACTATTCTACTGCCCAAGGGTTTGATGTTCATCTTTTCCTCCTTTCCTTAAATTTTAGTTATACCCTAACCTCGGGCTACACCAATTTGAGATATAATTATAATAATTTTTAAAAATTGTCAAGTCCCCATTCTGCAAAAAGCTTTTCTCAAGAGGATCAGGAGTGCATCTCCCTTCTTCCCTCCAAGGCCTGAGAAAGTGTAACCTCGTCGGCAAATTCCAAATCTCCCCCTGCAGGAAGTCCATGAGCTAAACGAGTTACCTTAACCTTTAAAGGAGAAAGCATTTTAAAAATATAAATAGCCGTAGTTTCCCCCTCGGCATTGGGATCGGTTGCCAGAATGACCTCCTTGATTTTTTCCTCCCTAACCCGCCTTAAGAGCTTCTTAATATCGATATCCTCAGGATTTATCCCCTTGATGGGAGAGATGGCCCCTCCTAACACATGATAGATACCCTTAAATTCCCCTAATTTTTCTATGAGGAAAACATCCTGAGGTTCCTCCACCACACATATAGTAGACCTATCCCGTCCCTCATCCCGACAAATCCTACAGGGATCCTCCTCTGTAATGTTATTGCAGATGGAGCAATACCTTACCTTATCCTTAACCTCTTTAATAGCCTCTCCCAAACTGAGAGCACTTTCTCTGGGGCTTTTTAATATATAAAAAGCCAAGCGCTGAGCGGTTTTTTCCCCTATTCCGGGAAGCTTGCTTAACTCCCCTATCAGCTTGTTTATGGATTTTACAGAATACATAGAATATTAACCCCACATCCCAGGGATTCCTATTTCTGGAATGTTTAATCCCCCGGTAAATTCTCTTACTCTTTTCTTAATCAACTCTTGAACCTTTTTCATTCCATCATTTACCGCTGCCAGTATTAGCTCCTCCAGCATTTCCATATCGTTTTCTTTTAACAATTTCCTCTCGATCTCAACATCGAGCACCTCAAACTTGCCATTAAAGGTTACCTTCACCATTCCTCCCCCACTGGAGCCGACAACCTCTTCTTTTGCCAGTTCTCCCTGAATCTTTTTCGCCTCCTCTTGTATTTTCTGAAATTGTCTTAATAACTTAACCATATCAATCATCAAGGTATTACCTCCTTTGAACCCTGAATGCCTTACAATCTTGGCCTTTCCACTATCTCTCCATCAAAAAGTTCCAACGCCTTGGTCACTATGTCATCGAGTTTAGGTCGAGGAGGAGAATCAATCAGGGCATAACGAAGATCAAAATCAGGAGAGAGAAATTTTTTCAACACTTCCTTTATTAAGCGCAAATTTTCATCCTTCTTTAAGGTCTCCTTATAAAATGCTCTTTCTAATCCAAGAGTCGCTAATCCCTCGTTCACAGAAATAATCTTTGCCTTCCGCAACAGCATCCCAAGAGATCTCTTCCTCCTTTCAACTTCTTTTATAATTAAGGGCCAGTTTTTAAAAAATTGATCACTGCCCATTTTTTTATTTTTCTCAGATTGAGAAATAACTTCAACCTTTGTTTTCTCCTCTTGAAGGGAAGACAAGGATTCATTAATCAACCTTCTTTCTAAATCCACTATTTTCTGATAAAGCCTTGCCAGCTCCGGTTCTTTTGAATTTAAACGATCCATTTCAAAATCGGAAGAGCAAAGCTCAACCATTAATAGCTCTAAGTGAATTTGCGGTTGAGAGGAGAAGGCGATTTTCTCCTTAGTCCGGGAGAGAACATCCATAAAGTAAAGCAAATCCTTCAAACTGAAGTATGAGGCTTGTTTTTTTATCCTTTCCCTCTCCTCGATGGCAAGAGAGGGAAAATCTTTCCTGTCTTTCTCAACTTTAGTGATAACCAGATTTCTAAGCCACTTCTGCCAGCCTTTAATAAGCCATTCTGGGCTTTTCCCCTTCTCAAGCAATTGATTAACCAAATTTATATTTGCCACAGTATCCTTCTTGGCTATGTTCTCGGTAAGCTGGAATAAATAATTCTTCTCCACCACCCCCAGGATGTCAGCTACATCCTTCTCGCTTATTCTTCCACCAGCATAGGAAATAGCCTGGTCTAAAATCACCTCGGCGTCACGCATGCTATTTTCCGCCGCCTCAGCAATCAGGCCAAGAGCCTCTGGAGTTATATTAATTTCCTCCCTTTTCACTACTTGCTTTAAGCGCGAAAGAATATCGGTAGTGGATATCCTTCTGAAATCAAAGCGCTGACAGCGAGAGATAATAGTGGAAGGAAGTTTATGAGGATTGGTAGTAGCAAAAATAAAAACCACATGAGGAGGAGGCTCCTCCAGGGTCTTAAGAAGAGCGTTAAAAGCAGGATTGGTGAGCATATGTACTTCGTCTATAATGTAAACCTTGAACCTGGCCTTTGCTGGAAGAAACCTCGCTCTCTCTCGTAAATCCCTTACCTCATCAATTCCCCGGTTAGAAGCTCCGTCTATCTCCAGCACATCCAGAGACTCGCTCCTGGTTATCTCCTTGCAATTACTACATTGATTACAGGGAGAAGGAGTAGGCCCTTTTTCACAATTTAAGGCCTTGGCTAAGATACGAGCCGTGCTAGTCTTGCCTGTTCCCCGAGGACCGGCAAATAAATAGGCATGACCTATTCGGTTTAAGGAGATGGCGTTCTTCAAAGTGCGCACTATATGATCCTGTCCTACTATCTCCTCGAACAATTGAGGCCGCCATTTTCTTGCTAAAACTAAATAAGACATATTAAATTTCCTTCCCTCTCAGGGCGATTCTATCGCTCCTCGTCATTCAAGGCCTGCTCCCCCTTTATTAATTTCTCATCCACCTGAGTGGTGGTTAATATAGTCCAAAGAGATTTATTATTGAAATCCCTATACCTCAAAATAGTAGAGCTACCTTGTTATGGTGGAGATGGGGGGATTTGAACCCCCGACCTCTTGCATGCGAGGCAAGCGCTCTCCCGCTGAGCTACATCCCCAGTGGTTTTTCTTTGGTCAATGGCGGAGAGGGAGGGATTCCTTCTCCCCCGTCGCTTCGCTCAGGGTGCTCACCGACTCGCACCCGTCGCCACCCATGCGCTCCTTATTCGTCGCGCGGCGACTCTCCGAAGCCTGCCGGCCTCGCTGTCGTTCGCTCCGCTCACTTTTCATCCCCCGG
>CAYSEE010000012.1:0-2915 GCA_964429955.1 uncultured Clostridia bacterium
CTGAAGAGAGGAGCGCATTTGTGTTATTACAAGACGGCCTTACAATTCCGAGGAGTTGAGGTAGGAGATGTAGTTTCCCCCCAGAAACGTTTGAACAAGGAGGAAATAACGGACTTATATCGGAAACTGAAGAGCCTCGGTCTTCCCCTGGAAAATCCCATTTGTTAAATAAAGAGGAAAAGCTTATGACGATGACTCCGAGGGAGAGGGTATTAACTACTTTGTCTCACAGAAAGCCGGATAAGGTGCCCAAGTACATCCGCTTTACGCCAGAGATGAAGGTTAAGGTGCGTGAGAAGATAGGTACCGATAACTATGAAGATCACTTTGGGATAGAGATTCGCCGGGTGGGATTCAAGCCTACCAAGAAATTACCTGATTTTACGCCATATTACGGGGATTTCTTGCCGGAGAATACCTATTTCGATGACTGGGGGATTCCCTTTGTAGTAGGTTCAGAAGGACACATAAAGCGTGAACTTTATCCTATGGCTAATTTTAAAACCGAAGAGGAGATTTTTGAATATCCCTGGCCTGATTTTATGGCTTCATATAGACATAAACATTTGGAAAGAGAGGTCAATAAGTTACATAATCAGGGGTATGCGGTAATTGGACGCCTTACGGAAATCAGTGGAGGTTTTATCTTCGAAACTGCCTGGCAACTGCGAGGAATGGATAACTTATTTGTGGATTTTTATGACAATCCAGACTTTGCTCGCATTCTCCTGGATAAGATTACCAGGATCAATGCAGAGGTCTCAGTTCGATTTGCTGAGGCCGGGGTGGATATTCTTTGGCTGGCGGATGATATAGGGACGCAAGATAAGATGCTTATGAGTCCGGATATGTGGAGAAAGTGGTTAAAACCCAGATTAAAGCTTTTAATTGACAGTGCAAAGCGAGTAAGTCCTCATATTCACATCTTCTACCACAGCGATGGCTTTATCGAGCCCGTCATTCCAGACTTGATCGAAATAGGAGTTGACATTCTCAATCCCATTCAACCGGAGTGTATGAATCCCGTAAAGCTTAAAAAGCTCTACGGAGACAAACTTTCCTTCTTCGGCACCATAGGAGTGCAGGCTGTTATGCCCTTTGGTAGTCCTGAAGATGTAAAACGCAATGTGAGGGAGATGGTGGAGAAGGTGGGAAAAGGTGGAGGATTTATCATCGCCCCCACTCATTTTGTATCCACTCAGGTTCCCTGGGAAAACGTGGAGGCATTCTTTGAGGCAGTGGAGGAATTCGGACGATATCGCTAACTTCTCTCCTCCCTGGTTAACTCATAAACCTTCCTTAAAAGATTCCTCTGCACATCTGTCTGTCTTATATTACGGCGCGCCATCACTGTTCTTGACACCTCAAGTGCCTTATCCAGCCTATTCTCTATAAATCCTTCTTCCCCTCCCCAGCTGAACGAGGGGACAAACTGAGGGATGCTGCCACCCCCGAAGACATTGCTACCCACTCCAATTACACATCCGGTGCTCAATAAAGTCCCTATCCCCGTCTTGGTATGATCTCCAATAAATGAGCCCACCTTCATCTCTCCCGTATCTATCTTCTTTCCCTTGAGATAGACCTTCACATTCCCATAGGTGTTCTTCAGGTCGCTGGTGGTGGTCAGGGCCCCTAAGTTCACCCACTCCCCTATGTAGGAGTGGCCTATAAAGCCATCATGGTGTTTGTTGCTATAGGCGTGGAATATGGATTGTTCAATCTCCCCGGCTACTCGACATACCGGTCCTATGCTACATCCTCCTCGGATTTTAGCTCCGTCCACTATCGTTTCCCTTCCTATATAACCGGGCCCATCAATGATAGTAGGGGGACGAATTCTTGCCCTCTCGCCAATGTATATGGGACCTTCCTCAGCGTTTAATACTACCCCTGCCTCTATCCTCGCCCCTTCGCCGAGGTAAATCTGGGAGGGATTGAGTAAATGGGCTCCCTTGTCCACCCTGCCCTTTATCCCGGCTCTTCCTATTAACTTAAAGTCACTTTCTATCGCCTGAGAATTGTAGTTAACCAGATCCCAGAGATATTCCAGTAAAAGAAGTTTAACCTCTTTCACCCTCACAAATTTTCTTGCTCTGAGTAAGGCCTCTTCAATTTCCTCAGGCTGAGCAGGAAAAACCTTCTCAAAGGTCTTTTTATTAAGTCTGGCATATACTATATTCTCTGCACAGACCCCTACCTCCTCTTCTCCCTCTAATTTTATCTCCTCGTCAAAAAGGAGAAGCCTTCCGTTGACAAATAGTAAATCCCTATCCCTTAAGCTTCTTAGATTATTTACCTCATCTTTCGGCGACCTCTGAGAGGTAACCTCGGATAGATAAGCCCGGCAGAAAAGGTGAATCCCCTTTTCATTTGATATTCGGCAGAGCTTCTCTCTTAAGGTGGTAATACCGCATCTTAGCTCATACACCGGCCTGGTCAGGCTAAGGGGATGGAAGTTCTCCGCCTTTTTGTCTTCAAAGAGACAAAGGGCTCGCATTTAGAATATCCCTCCTATATTGAAAAATACCCTTCCTGCCTTATCCTTATAGTCAAGAGGCCAGGCTATTCCCAACCTCAAGATCAGGGAGTACCTACAGAAGGGAAGGATCTTGAGACGAAATTCCACTCCCCAATCTTTTTTTAATTTTACCTCATCACCACTCCAGGCATCCCCTATATCAAAAAACAGAGCACCTCCAAGCCTATCTATGTAAAGGGAGGAAGAGCCCCCCATCCTCTTGGAGAGCAGGAATCTATATTCCAGGGAGGAAAGGGCAAGGTTCTCTCCTGAATAATCTTCCGGATAACCCCTTAAGGCATCCATCCCTTCTAAAACAATCTCAAGCTTTTCAGGTGTATCTTCCCTATTCTCTATCCTCTCTCCTAAAATTCGCAGAGCAAAATTGTTTTTT
>CAYSEE010000012.1:2925-10706 GCA_964429955.1 uncultured Clostridia bacterium
CTCCACTCTGCTTGATAACAGGTATATTCTAAATCACTGCCTATATCCTTTCCCGAGTACTCTACCCCTAAGGAAGCCCTTATACCTCGGGGATTGAGGTCGCTGTCACAGGTGGGGGTCATATTGGTATACTCCCAACCGACAGTAAGGCTATTTACCTTACCCTGCCAGAATTCCGGTTGGCCATCGTATAAGAAAGTGTCCCTCTCCTCAGTTTGAAAGCTCATCCTCACGGATTGCTTATCACTTAAAGGATAACTTAGACCCACCCTTTCCCCGCTTCGACCTGTTAATTTATAAAGTTCAACCCAGAGGGTGGGCTCGAGCTGTCGATTAATATAAGCTAAGTCGTATAGAATGTCTTCTCCTAAAAGGGTGGAAAAATAAAGATTATGCTTCTCCAGGACATCACAAGCATATCCCTCCAAAGAAAAATAGGAACGTCCATCGCTGAGGGAAAACCAGGGAAGGATGTATTGAAGCTCAAGGTGAGGTTGATAGGGAAGGCAAGGGTACTCTACCCTCTTCTTTCCCCTGTATTCGGCAATGACTCCTCTTTTTTCCTTTATTTTTAAAGGAACCTGCTCCCCCTTTAGCTTCTCAAGGGACAAAAGATAAACAGAAAATCTTTCCTTTTCGTAGACAGAGAGGAGAATGCTCTTTCCATCCGGGGATATGGCTGGCTCGAATACTCCTCCCTTCACCTGGGTGTATCCTTTTATCTTCCTCGTCTCTAAATCAAGTGAGTAGAGGTTGAATATGCCCTCTTTGCGATCAGAGATAAAGTAAATCTCCCTTCCTGTAGGGGAAAAAACAGGACAGCGATCATCCGCTTTATCCAGGGTAAGAGGAGTGATAACCTTATCCCTCAGCCTTAGAAGATAAATATCCCTTTGCCCACCCCGAAAAGAGGTAAAGGCTATCTTTTCCCCATCCGGGGAGAAGGATGGAGAGAAATTTTGGGTCAGCCCGTCGTGGTGGTTAGTCAAAGGAGAGATATCGCCCGTTTTTAAGTCCATCAGGTAGAGGTTAGAATTTCCTCCCTCCTTTCTTACGAAGACTATCTTTTCCCCATCCGGGGAGAAAGAGGGCTGAGATGCTCTTAGACCGAAAGTTAATCGAGTCTCGAGTCCCTTTTTGACATCGACGAAATAAAGATCGCTTAAAAAGGCCCTTTTGGGATGATAAAAGGTTGTCCTTGAATAAATAATCTTTTCCCCATCGGGGGAAAAAGAGATAAATGGATTAACTCCCTTGGCTAATTTTCTTGCCCTTCTCTCTTTGACGTCCATTAGATAAAGGTCAAAGATAGCATAGTCATAGCCTCGATTGGAGACGAAGGCAATCCTATCCCCTGAGGGAGAGAAGACAGGATGCTGGTTTCTCCTTCCTCGAGGAGTTAAAAGCCTTTCCGGGGCGAAGGGAGGCTCTTTTGGGGACTCTTTTTTGTATTTATTCATTATCCAGCTTCGCCATTCAGCATAAAGAGCGGAGGAGCTTTTTCCAATCACATCTACCAAGGTCCGGTTGAAACTTATAAAACGGGGTAGGGGATACAGGCTCATCTCTCCCGTGGTAAGGCTGATTTCCCCTATCAATCGGAAAAGGGGCTGGCTGCGAAGGTGACTTAAGATCTTGGCTATCTTGTCCCTTCCATATGTACGAAGGATATAGCGAAGAAAACTTTCCGATTGATAATAGCCAGCCGTTCTTCCCCATCCCTCGAAAAAATAAAATGCCCCCAAATCTCCCTCTGACATAATCTTCTTTTCTCGAGCCTCATCCCCTACCACCATCTCCTTTAAGGAGTGCCACTTCTCGCCCTCATATTCAGCCAATCCCTCCACAAACCACATAGGCAAAATCAAATTTGCCATTGTTCGACGCAGGGGAAACAAGGATTCCTCAATGGCAGCAAAGGTAACGACATGGGTAAATTCGTGGGCAATGACCTCCTTTGCCCAGGACAAATCCCCGCTGGTGAGGTTAGGATCAGACTGAGCCTGGATGACTATCTTGCCTGTTAAGATAGAGGTATAGCCCCCGGTTGCATCATTGTAGTTTTCAATGATGATGGGGGTTTTCCTCAGAGGTTCATATCCCAAGTCAGAGGTGATATGAGGGTAGACCTCCTCTGCAGCATTGGCCACTTCCTGAGCAAAGGTCTCTTCATTTTGATGATAGTGAACGAGAAAATGGGAAGTCTCCAGCACCTTCCAGCGAAGCTCAGGGTGATTAAAAGAGGCGGCAGGCACAACGAAAGATGCAAGAAGGAAAAATAAAATAGCAATTTTTGCTTTTAAGCATAGATTCAACATGTGTATCATAACAAAAGTCAGTGAGCATAATAATTTAAATTGCTTCAGGGCTTTGCCCCTCACAATGACGTTCTCTCACTCTTTGCTATTCACTAAATGAGCTTTGCTACTCTAACCTTTATCTCCCGCACGTTTTCGATCCCCAAGGTGCGATTAAGATAGTTCTTTACCACCGTCTGAAGTTCGTCTATCAATCGAGGAACCTCTCCCTGAGCCCGGGCGGATAAGGTCAAAAAGACATCCACTCCTTCCTCACTGGATTTAATCCCTGCCCTAACGTCCTCCACCCCCTCCACCTCTTTTCCAACTCGCTGGATAAACTCACAAATCGCCCTTTGAGAAATCTCCACCTCACCCAAGGGATTCTTTAAGGGTATGATCGCCCTTCTACCCTCTCCTTTCCTCACTGTAAAGGGGAGATAAAGGCTTAATCCAAATAGGAAGGCAAAGAGAGCTACAGAGATCAATTTTGCCCTTAGCGTTTGCTCGATAGCGGTAAGCATTCCAAAGATAAAAAGCCTGGGGAATACTCCGAGAACGAATAAAAGGCTCATCAAGGAAAGAAAAGCTAAAGCACATATTCCCATACCCCATAGTATTTTTTGATAAACTCGCATTTTAACCTCCTTTATGATTGAGAGGACTCAATCCCCTTTATCTGAATATCAATTTTTAATACAGAAGTGCCAAAAGTTTTCTCTATCTCCTCTTTCAACTTCCTTTGGGCCTCTTCCACAACTTGGGGAACGGACTTTCCCTCTTTAACAGTTAGCCCTATGGATATCCTCATTCCCTCAGCCGTTTCCTTGAACTTGACCTTGTCTCCCCACAACCCCTTCTTCACCGAATGAATTCCCTCAATTTCTCTCAGGGATTTCTTGATGAAATCGGTTATCACCTTTCTATCGACCTTGTACCCCCCTTTTTTCTCCATTTCTTTCTCCCCTCATTCTTTCATTAACTCTTCCTCTACAAAAGTAGTATAAAAATTTCCGCTTTTAAATCGCTCATCCTCTATTATACGTTGATGAAAGGGAATGGTAGTTTTTACCCCCTCTATGACAAATTCCTCTAAGGCCCGTCTCATCCTCGCTATTGCCTCCTCCCTATTCCTTCCCCAGGTGATGAGCTTAGCCACTAAGGAGTCATAATAGGGAGGGATGAGGTATCCAGAAAAGACGTGAGTATCCACTCTTATCCCCGGACCTCCCGGAAGATGGAGGGTGGTGATTTTCCCAGGGCAGGGGGTAAAATTTCTCTCCGGGTCTTCTGCGTTGATACGACATTCTATGGAATTACCTGTGAGCTTTATGTCATCCTGGGTATAGGGTAAACTCTGCCCTCCCGCAATACAAATTTGGTCCTTAACTAAATCCCTTCCTGTAACCATCTCCGTCACAGGATGCTCCACTTGCAGACGAGTATTAACTTCCATAAAATAGAATTTCTTATCCTCATTCAGCAAAAACTCCACCGTTCCCGCTCCTATATAGCCCAACTCCTTAGCTACCTTTACCGCGGTTCTTCCCATCTCCTCGCGTAGGGAATTATCCAAAAGGGTGGAAGGGGATTCCTCCATTAACTTCTGATGTCTGCGTTGAATGGAACAGTCCCTCTCACCGAAATGAACTACGTTACCGAACTTGTCGGCAAGTATTTGAAATTCAATATGTCTGGCCTTTTCCAGATATTTTTCTATATAAAGATCAGGTCTCCCAAAGGAAGCCTTCGCCTCCTGTTGGGCTAAGTCGAACAATGCATCTAACTCTTCCTCTCCTCTTACTACCCGTATTCCCCTTCCTCCTCCTCCTGCCGCTGCCTTCAAGACCACAGGGTAACCAACCAGGGAAATTACCTTACGAGCCTCTCTTTTGGTTCGCACTATACCTTCTGAACCCGGTGTTACAGGGATACCTGCGGCGATAAGGGTACTGCGAGCCTCCACCTTGTCGCCGAGTTTTCCGATTACCTGGTGGGTGGGTCCGATAAATTCTATTCCACAGCTCCGACAGACCTCGGCGAATTGTTCATTTTCGGCCAAGAAGCCATATCCTGGGTGAATGGCATCTGCCCCGGCTATTTCGGCAGCGCTGATTATGCGGGGGATATTAAGATAGCTTTCGGCTGGTTCATATGGCCCGATACAGATGGCCTCATCAGCGAAACGCACGGGTAATGAGTTCTCATCTGCTTTGGAAAACACCGCCACCGTGGCTATTCCCAGCTCTTTACAGGCTCTTATCACCCTGAGGGCGATTTCTCCCCGATTGGCTATGAGAATCTTGGTGAACAATTGCTGCTCCCCCTTCAATATTATCAAACAATTACTCCTCTTCTATTAAGAATAACTCCTGGTCATATTCAACGGGTTGTCCATTTTCCACCAGGATCTTTTTAATCCTTCCTTCCTTCTCCGAGGTTATTTCATTCATCACCTTCATCGCTTCAATAATGCAAAGGGTCTGCCCCTTTAAAACCCTATCTCCCACTTCCACAAAAGGCTTGTCCTCCGGAGAAGAAGCCCTGTAAAAGGTTCCCACTAAGGGGGAGCGAACGAAGGTTTGCTTCTTCTCTCTTTTCTCTTCCCTTCTCTTTATTGTCTCCTTTTCTTTTAACGGAGGGGATACACTCTCACGACTCATTCTTTGCCTTACTCGCTTAACCAACTTAAAACGTGTTCCCTTATCCTCGATTTCCAATTCCGAAAGGCTGGAGGTCTCAAAAATCTTAATTATTCTTTCTAACTCTTCGAGATCCATCTTTTCTGCTCCTGTTTATACCTTACCTATATATTCTCCGGATCTGGTATCTATGCGAACTACGTCTCCCTCTTTTATGAAGAGAGGAACTTGGAGGGTGTAACCGGATTCCAAAACCACCGGTTTAGTGGCTGAACCAACGGTATCCCCCTTAACACCTGGAGAGGCCTTTTTTACCTTAAGGTCTACAAATATGGGTAGCTCTACCTCTACTATTTTCCCCTCACAGAGACGAAGAACGACCTCCATATTTTCTTTGAGGAATTCCACCTTTTTACCCAGGTTATCCCTGGATATCGTCCTTTCCTCAAAGTTCTCTAAGTCCATAAAGTGGAAGGTCTCCCCCTCCCTATAAAGATACTGAGCTTTCTTTTCCTCGATGAAAGCCTCCTTTATCCTCTGTTCCGGTTGAAGGACCTTTCTGATGGTCTCCAAGGTCTTGAGATTCTTGAGCCTTACCCGCACAAAGGCTCCCCCTCTTCCCCGCTTTACATGCTGGTAATCCTCAACTATGTAAAGACAGCCGTCTATCTCCACGGTCATTCCCTGTCGAAGCTCGTTGGCGGTGATCATTCTAAAATCCTCCCTCCCTCTGGGGTAACCATCGCCATTCTCTCTACTCTTACTCCTCCTTCCCCAGCCAAGTAAACCCCTGGCTCTATAGTGAACACCATTCCCTCCTTTAAAACTTCCCTGGATTTTGGGGCTATGACGGGATTTTCATGAACCTCTAATCCCACCCCATGACCGGTATTGTGAATAAAGGCGTTAAGATAGCCGGATTTTTTAACCCTATCACGCACCAATTTATCTATTTGAGAGGACTTAACCCCCGGCTTTATCTCCCTTAAGGCCTCCTCTTGAGCCTGGACAAGCATACTGCGAATCTCTTGCCACCTCCGATCGACCTCTCCAAAGAAGATCGTCCTTGTTAGATCAGCACAATATCCCTCCACCTGAGCCCCTATATCGAGAAGAACTAACTCTCCTTCTCTTAACCTTCTCTGGGTGGGTTTTCCATGGGGCAAAGAAGTTCTTTTTCCAAAGAGGACTATGGAAGGGAAGGCCTCTTTATCCGCCTTTTTTCTGAAAAAGTGCGCTGCTTCTATAGATACTTCCTTCTCAGTTATTCCCACTTTAAGTAAATTCTCCAAGTGAGCAAAGGCAAGATTGGTTATCTGAACGGCCCTTCTTATGGAGGATAACTCATCTTCATCCTTAATTACTCTGAGCTCCTCCACCAATCCCTCACAGGGGACCAACTGGCTCACCTTAAGCTCGCTTAGCTTCTGGTACTCAGCGTAGGAGAGGGAAGAGGCCTCAAAACCTAACTTTTTGATGCCCAGA
Source organism: uncultured Clostridia bacterium (assembly GCA_964429955.1). Lineage (GTDB taxonomy): Bacteria > Aerophobota > Aerophobia > Aerophobales > B47-G16 > CAYSEE01. Next base: position 9,350 of record CAYSEE010000012.1, read on the forward strand.
TTCCTTAAAAGTTTATCCAGCGTCTTCTCAATGTGATTTTTCCAGATGATTATCTGCCAGTCATCCACCTCCTTTTTAACCTCTTCCTCAAAGAGAGGGGAGGTAATGAAGAATTTACCTGAAGGAGTGAGTAAAATCCATCCTTCTACCCATCTATTAATGAGATAAAAGACGTTATGAGGATTTGTTATTAAAAGAGCACCTAATCCTTTTTCCTCTAACTTTTTATAAAGCTGAACTAACCGGGAGTCTTTCACTCTATGTACTTCCTTAATCTCTCATCTCTTAAAAACTTGTCCACCAGATCCTTTACCTTTTGAACCTTCTCCTTGCTGGCGATGAGAATACCCTTTTTCGTGTTTATAACCACCAGGTTGGAAAGTCCAATCGCCGCTAAAACCTTGTCCTCCCTGTTTACCAATATACAATTGTTATTCTCTTTTTCCTCAATCAATCCTCTTATTATATTTCCCTCTTTGTTTTTTGGAAAAATGCGTTCCAGGGCTTCCCAACTGCCTATATCATCCCAGAAAAAATCCCCTGAAATGGCCACCACTCCTTTTGCCTTCTCCATCACCCCATAATCAATGGAAATTTTGGGCAGTGAGGAATAGACCTCTCTTATCACCTTCTCCTCCTCCGGCGTTCCTAAGGCCTTTTCAATCCTACTCAATCCCTGGTGAAGATCTGGGAGATGGTTTCTTATCTCCTTTAAAATAATACTTGGTTTCCAGGCGAAGATACCCGCATTCCAGAGAAAATTACCCTGCTCAAAGAACTCCTTTGCCTTTTTGTGGGAGGGTTTCTCTGTAAATCTTTCCACGTTGAAAAGAGGGATGCCGTCCACCTCTTTTAATCTCTCTCCTATCTGAAGATAACCATAAGCGGTCTCTGCGCGTGTAGGCTTTATTCCTATGGTTACCAAAAAGTTCTTCTCCGCCTGATGAGCCGCCGCAAGCAAGATCTGAGCAAACCTTTCCTCATTTCTTATAAGATGATCAGCGGGAAGAACCACCATAGGGATATCCCCTCTTCTTTTCCTTATAAAAATGCTGGCAAAGCCAATGCAGGGGGCGGTATCTCTTCCCTGAGGCTCGGCAATGATGTTATCCATACAGACCCCTGACAATTGAGAGAGAATCTTCTCCTTTAGCTCTTCTCTGATTATCAAATAGGTATTCTTTGGTCCGAAAAGATGGGAGGTCCTCCTGTAAGTAGCCTGTAAAAAGCTTTCTCTTCCCTCTATTCTTAAAAGCTGTTTGGGATAGCTTAGCCTACTTTCCGGCCAAAGCCTCTTCCCAAAACCTCCTGCCATAATTAGACCTACGCTCATTTTTTACCCCTCTTGTGCTTTCAA
>CAYSEE010000013.1:0-10546 GCA_964429955.1 uncultured Clostridia bacterium
AAGCTCTCGTTGAATAACCCTTTTTAGAGGGCGCGCTCCATATACAGGGTCGTATCCCATCCGTGCTAATTCCTGCTTGGCTGAGCTCGTTAGCTCCAAGGTGATATATCGAGGAGTCAGTCTCTTTCTAAGATAATTTAACTGAATATCCACAATTTGAGCTATGTGCTGTAAAGTTAAGCACCGAAATACCACGATCTCGTCAATTCGATTTAGGAATTCCGGTCGAAAATGCCGTTTTAATTCATCCAAAACTTGCCCCTTCATCTTCTCATAACTTTCCTCGCCTCCACCATAGCTTAATATGCTCTCTCCGGCGATATTAGAGGTCATTATTATCACAGTATTCTTGAAGTCCACGGTCTTGCCCTGGGAATCGGTCAGCCGTCCCTCATCCAGAATCTGGAGAAGAATGTTGAAGACATCATGATGGGCTTTTTCAATTTCGTCAAAGAGAATGACGCTAAATGGCTTTCTTCTTATTGCCCCTGTTAACTGTCCTCCTTCTTCATATCCAACATACCCAGGAGGAGCTCCAATCAGACGGGATACTGTGTGCTTTTCCATATATTCAGACATATCGATGCGGACTAAAGCTTTCTCATCGTCAAATAAACATTCAGCTAAGGCTTTGGCCAGTTCAGTCTTCCCTACCCCTGTTGGCCCAAGAAAGATGAAACTACCGATGGGACGATTGGGGTCCTTTATCCCTGAGCGAGCACGCAGTATGGCATCGGCAACGGCGGATACTGCCTCGTTTTGATCCACAACCTTCTGATGGAGACGTTTTTCAAGATTCAAAAGTTTCTCAAGCTCTCCCTCCAAGAGCTTGCTGACTGGTATCCCAGTCCAACGACTTACCACCTCAGCTATGTCCTCATCATCCACTTCTTCTTTGAGAAGCCTCCTCCTCTTCTGTCTCCTTAAATTCTCTTCTTCCTTTTTCAACCGACTCTCTAACTCCTGAAGCTTGCCATACTTTAGTTCCGCTAACTTATTCAAGTCGTACTCCCTCTCAGCTTTTTCTATCTGGAGCTTGGTGTTCTCGATCTCCTTGCGTAAGGACCTTAATTTGGAAATGGATTTTTTTTCCTCCTCCCATTGGGCCTTAAGAGAATCCGCCTGGATCTTTAACTTTGAGAGATCCTCTTCTATTTTCCTTAGACGTTCTTTTGAGGCAACATCCTTTTCCTTCTTTAACGCCTCTCGCTCGATCTCGAGCTGCATCACCTTACGCATTACCTCATCTAACTCAGATGGCATACTGTCGATTTCTGTGCGAAGCTTGGCTGCCGCCTCATCCATTAAATCAATGGCCTTGTCGGGAAGGAATCTATCGGAGATATAGCGATTGCTAAGAGTCGCTGCTGCTACCAGTGCGGAGTCCTTTATCTTCACCCCATGATGGCTCTGGTATCTTTCCTTCAGTCCTCTCAAGATGGAAATGGTATCCTCTACCGAGGGTTGATCTACAAGAAGTGGCTGAAAACGGCGTTCTAAAGCTGCATCTTTTTCGATGTACTTACGATATTCGTCAACGGTGGTTGCAGCAATACAGTGAAGTTCACCCCTGGCCAACATTGGTTTTAACAAATTTCCAGCGTCCATTGCCCCCTCAGCTGCTCCTGCCCCCACCACCGTATGAAATTCATCTATGAAGAGGATGATTCTCCCGTTGGATTCTTGTACCTCCTTTAAGACTGCCTTAAGACGCTCCTCAAATTCACCTCGGAACTTTGCTCCCGCCAATAAGGCCCCCATATCTAAAACCACTATTCGTCTGTCCTTCAATCCCTCGGGGACGTCACCACGAACTATGCGCTGGGCAAGTCCTTCTACGATAGCGGTTTTCCCCACTCCAGCGTCTCCCAGAAGCAAGGGATTGTTTTTCCTTCGTCGCGATAATATCTGAATTATCCTCCGTATCTCATCATCCCTGCCTATGACCGGATCTAACTTTCCCTGCTGAGCAAGCTTTGTCAGATCTCTGCCATAGCGTTCCAGGGCCTGATAAGTAGCCTCAGGATTTCGGTTGGTTACCCTCTGATGGCCTCGAATAGATACCAAAACTTGCATCAGGTCATCCTTGGTGACGCCGGCCTCTGATAAGATCCTTCCTGTGGGAGTGGTGCTATCTTCCTCTGTCATAGCTAATAGAAGATGTTCTACGCTGATAAATTCATCCTTCAAGCGTTTAGCCTCGCTCTCTGCGGATTCCAGCAAACGAGAGAACCTCGAAGTGATGAACATTTGACCAGCGCCATCTCCGTAAACCTTGGGTAAAGAGGAAAGAACTTTTTTCACCTCATCCTGGATTTCTTCCGGCGAAATGTGCATCTTCTCCAGGATTTTTGGAACCAGCCCATCTTCATCCTCTAATAAGGCTAAAAGTAAATGTTCAACATCTACCTGTTGATGATGATATCTTGAAGCTATGGATTGTGCCTTTTGCAAAACAAGCTGAACTTTCTCTGTAAAACGATTAATATCCATCTTCTTTTTTTCCTTCCTTATCTTATTTTCGGAAGATAACAAAGCAGTGAGGGGAAGACACAGAGCATCTTCCCCTCTTATTAAATTTTTTCGAAGCAATGTAAGGCTAAAACTTTACTCGATCTTGAGCTCTTTTCTCTTCTTCTTTGCTTCCTCAGCCTTAGGCAAGGTTATCTCCAGAACACCATTCTGATATTTGGCCTTAGCCTTATCGGACTGTATCCTTACGGGAAGAGGAATTGTCCTCTCCCAGCCGCTGTAAGCTCTCTCAGCATAGTAATAATTTTCCCCTTTTTCCTCCTTTTTCTGCTCTATCTTACCAGAGAGGCTTACCTCGTCATCAGTGACTGAAATCTTGAGATTTTCCTTTTTTACCCCGGGCATCTCCGACCTTAAAATGAGAAAGTCCTCTTTGTCTATTAAATCCACCGGAGGAGTTCCTATTGCAGCTTCTTCCCTTTCCGCAGGTACGCCCGCTCTCTTGGGAGAAGGAAGTCTTCTTCCCACTCTTTCTCTGATGCCCCATAACTCATCAAACCACCTTCTCATTTCTCTTTCCATCCGTGAAAATTCCCTCCAGGGATCCCATATAGCCATTTTTTACCTCCTCTTTTTATGATAAAAAGCGGCAAGGTATTTTATTTTTCCCACCAACACCGCTTTATTTTCATTATTATTATATTATAATATTGTAATTTGTCAACCCCTCGAGAACTCTGTCCTGGCTTCAAAGCCTACCTCAAGGAGGATGCTAATCCAAAAAACAGGTGAATACTTGACCAAAAGTTAACCATATGCTAAGTTATAAATACTTCAATGTAATAATCTTTTCGTAAAAAAGTGTCAGCATTTTCTGGCAGATGAGGAGAGTTAAAATGAAACATTCTGAATTGAATTTAAAGAAACAGATTCGTTCCTTTTCGATATTTTTCATCGTATTAGCCGGGTTAATGTTGACAATGAATGGTTCTTTGCTCTGTGCCAGCAGTTCCCAACCCACATTGAATGCTGAGCAAGGGGTTCCCTTATCTATTTTGCAGAAGGCAATTATCGCAGCTTCAGAAAAGGTAACACCAGCGGTAGTGAACATTAGCACCGTGCGAATAGTAGCTGATTTTTTCTTAAACCTTGTTCCACAAGAGGGGTTGGGTTCTGGAGTAATCTTTGATTCCAAAGGATATATTCTTACTAATGAGCATGTAATTCACGAAGCAAAAGAAATAAAGGTGATTTTAACCGACGGGCGCGAATTTAAAGGAGAGCTTATAGGCTCGGATCCCGTAACAGATTTAGCTGTGGTGAAGATAAAAAGCGAGAATTTACCTGTAGCTGAGCTTGGCGACTCTGAAAAAATAAAAGTAGGAGAATTCTGTATAGCTATTGGAAATCCATTTGGATTACAAAGCACAGTGACCTTTGGAGTGATAAGCGCACTCGACCGATCTATTAGAATTGAGCCAGGAAAAGTACTGGAAAACTTAATTCAAACTGACACAGCTATCAATCCTGGTAATAGTGGAGGAGCGTTAATAAACTTAAAAGGGGAGATAATCGGCATCAACACAGCTATTATTCCTTACGCTCAGGGAATAGGGTTTGCCATACCCATTAACACTGCTAAGGGAATTGTAGAGAATTTAATTAAGTATGGAAGGGTTATAAGGCCTTGGCTTGGCATCTATTATCTTCCCGTAACTCCTCAAGTAGCTTCTCGTTTTAAACTTTCCCTTGATCACGGTGTGTATATCGCCTCGGTAGTACCCAATGGACCGGCAGATAAGGCTGGCTTAATCGAAGGAGATGTTATAATAAGGTTCAATGATCAGGAAATCAAAACAAGCGAGGATTTAAAAAGTGCTATATATAAAGCAGGGATAAGAAAAAGGGTATCTTTAACCATTCTAAGAAAGGGGAAATTGAAAATTGTCCAGGTAACTTTGGAAGAAAGACCGGAAGAATAAGGATTAATTAGGAGCACATTATTTTTTGTTTATATAGATGGTCCTGGTTGGAAAGGGAATCTGTATTCCCTGAAGTTGGAGTTTTTCATAGGACAGAGAGACAAACTTATCCTGCACGCGGAGTCTATGCTTATAATTATTAATCCAGAAGACTACTTCAAAATTGAGGGAAAAATCAGCCATTTCCGTAAAGTAAACCTCGGGAGGGGGATTTTTTAGAATCTCCCCTATTTCCTTAGCGCAGTTTAAAAGGATTTGTTTAACCTTTCCTACATCCGAGCCATAGGCTACGCCTATCTTTACCCTCTTTTTCAAAAAAACCTCAGGGCGCCCGTAGTTTATGATCTTACTGTTCATCAAGTTGCTGTTGGGAACGATGATCTCGTTTCCCTCATCAAATGATTTTATTCGAGTAGATCTCAGGCCCACATCGATAATTTCCCCTGCTTCACCGGTTTCAAGCTGAATAAAGTCTCCTATTTTAAAGGATCCATCAGCAATGAGGGCTATCCCCCCAAATATATTAGCTAAAGTAGTTTGCAGAGCTAAACCTATAACTATTCCGGCAATGCCCAAGCTGGCCACCAGGGCGGTAACCTTTACCCCCCAGAGGCTTAAGATAAAGATAATCAAAAGGATAAAAATTATGAAGTTTAATATTTTTCTACTAACCGCCATCAAATCCTTTTGCCTACTCTTGCCAATGACCTCCTTAGTCCTGCTCAGCCATGTTTTGATGAGCAAATTGAGAAAAAAGGCAACTAAATAACAAGAGACAATTAGAATTATAGAAGCTATTATTTTGGATAAAGCTGTCTTAAATGAAGCCGGCAGGGGAAGAAAATTAATAGCTAAGGTTACTCCAGCGAGAAGAATGAGATAATACACAGGAGTTTTTATTTTGGAGAGAATTATGTCATCGAGTTGGGTGACGGTTCTTTTCGCCCACTTAGCAGCAATGTGAGCAATAAGGTAGTAAATAAGCCTTGCTCCCCCAAAAAAGACGATAAAGGTAAAAAAGGCCTTAAAATAAGAGTTGATTAGTATTGCCCTGATGAAATCCATTCGCAGTTTATCCTTTAAGTTCTATTATATAATTTTCTTTACTTTGTGCAAGCTAACACACCCGGCTCCGTGATAATATACGTAATCGAAAAACGCTTTTTAACATAGCCCACGCGTCTTGTCTTTTTGTGAAGATTTGGTAAAATCAAATATGAATTACGAGGGAGAGCCGTGAGAGGAAAAAAAATCCTCTTAACCAGTGTCATTTTATTTACCTTCCTTTTGCTGATAGGTAAAATTTCGGCTTTTTCCTTTATAGTCTCTCCACCAAAAGTAGAAGTTACCTCCAGATCGCCAGGCAAGACGACTTTCAATCTCCAGGTGATAAACACAGAAAAAAGAGGCCAGAATTTCAAAGTTTACCTCACTGATTTAAGGCTAACCGAGGAGGGGAAACTGGAATTTCCTCCTGCAGGAGAGGAAAGACGATCGTGTGCAGGATGGATCGAAGTCAAACCCTCAAAGTTTTCCCTTCAACCCTTTGAAACAGAGGATATTCTGTGCAACATAGATGTCCAAGAAGGTCGGGAAGGAGAATTTTATGCTACGATAATGGTGGAATCACAAGGTGAAACCGAAGGTAAAGAGGAAAAACTGGGATTTAAAGTTTTCTCTCGAATTGCGATCCCGGTGTTTATCCTTATCAAAGAGAAAAAAATAATAAGGAAGATCTCCATTCTTTCTATTAAAGTGGATAGATCTCCCAAAAATGTTCTCCAATTTACAGTGCCAATTAAAAATATGGGGAACGTTCACTTAAAGGTCACTGCAGAGGCAACGATAAGGGATATATTGGGCAGGAGGTGGCTTGAATTTCCTCTTGAGGCGGGAGGAGGAACTATCCTTCCTGAAAGTACAAGATATTTCAAGGCCGGTAATGTAGAAGAAAATTTACTCTTTTCTCAAGGTTTTTTGGAAATTTCTGCCATCTGTAAAGCTCCTTATACGGATAAAACTATCGAAACTAAAGTAATCTTCCCTTTCGACCTTAAAAACCTTTTGGGTAGCTCCATCTATCTTTATCCTCTACCTTTCGCGATAAATCCCCCTTTGATAGATATGAGCACCTTCTCCGGTGGGAGGAAAAGTATATTTCTTGAGATAGATTCCGTAGGGAATACCAATCCTCTTTGTTTAAAAGCAAACTTAAAGGATATAAAGATTAATGAGGAGGGGAAACCTTATCTTCTTGATTTAAAAGACAGTCCTTCCTCCGCTCCGTATAGAGTCGAAATTGCACCAGATGAGTTTGTAGTTCTATCAGGAGAGAAAAGAAGATTAAGGTTAAATCTTAATATCCAGGGTAAACTTAAGGGTAGCTATTATGGGAGGGTGGTATTTCATAGTGTTGGAGCAGAAAAAATACCTATCTTCTACGGAATCACTTTATTTTCGACTATCTCTAATAAATTGAGTAGAAAATGCAGGTTGCTTTCCCTTAAATTAGTGGATGGTTCACAACCACATCTTGTCTTCAGTATTAAAAATACAGGGAATACCCATATGGCGGTAAAGGGAAACATCAACCTGGAGGATGAAAGGGGGAATAGTTTGTTAACGAACGCTTGTTTTGACCAAGGGGAATTTATATTTTTCCCGGGAGAAATAGTTAATTTAACCGCTGTCTTGCCTTATAAAATTCCACCAGGAAAGTATACAGTCTACCTCAAGATCTTTTCTGGGGAAAAACAGCTCCTACAGAAAAGAGAGAAGATCGCGCTCCAACAGATGCAGATTGAATACAAATCTAAACCTTGAAATCTTTTTTGGCTAAATTGGGAAGACAACGCTTATCTCAAAAAAATCTTCACGCCCGCATAATATCCCTTGCTCGGAGGTTCCATCCCTACCATATACCTTATGCTTTCCTGGTCACTGTCATAATAGCCTGCAGTAAGTATCCCCCGTCCTCCCCAAAAGATACAGTTAATTTCCACTGCGTATCTCTTTTGCTGATATTCACTTTGCCTTGACCATATATAATCATACCTTCCGGAAAGACTTAATCCTTTTCTCAGATAATATATAGGTCCACCAGAAAGAGTATATATGGGTAGAGAAAGACCTCCTTCCTCCTCAAGATAGGTTAAACCTACGCTTCCCATAACTTGAAGGTTTAAGGTAAGAGGATTTACCTCCCTTAGGGAGAAAGAATAAACATTTTGTTGAAAATCCTCTCCTTCTAAACCTGCTTGAGATTTACTTTCTCTTCGCCTATAGCTAAATCTTATGTAAAGGTTACCCTTTATCTTTATCATCTCTTTTTGAAATCCAGCTTCAAAAAACGATAGTTTGTAATGCTCTTGCTCAAATAAACCATAACTTCCACTCAAGTTCCAGCCATAACGTGAGGTACGTCCAATCTCAACCTTGTACTGATTTTCGCCTGGAACCTCACTGAAGCAACTGCTAAGATCAAGATAAATCTTAGGGCTGAACCGTTCAGATTTGATTCCATATCGAGGTTTTGGACTCCAGGTATTCCAGGTAGCCGCGGCAAGAGCAACCTTAGTCGAGGGTAGTTCTTTCTCTAAAACAGAGGGAGTGATAAAGATAATAAGTTCAGTTTTTCTGGACGTCGCATATCTTTTGCTAAAAAGGATATCGACCACCGGAATATCACCGAGTCCCCATACCTTGCTCTTTATCTCCCTTTGAACTTCCTCGGATAGACCAGCTATAGCGATGGTCTGATCGGACCTGGTTTTAATAGTTGTTCTGGCTCTTCTCGTGGTTACGCGGGGAATGTTGAGTTCCTGGGCTAAGTCCTCAACTAATATTTTGACGTCAAGAAATACATCTTTTTCCTGGGTAAGACGAGGCTTTACCTCAACCGCGGTCCTGGCAGTTACAGGCTCAAGTTTAAAATAAGCTGCCTCAGGAGGCCCACCAAGAAGCTGAAAATACTGCTGCGTCTCAAGCTCTACCTTAGCTGAGGTCCCATCAAAGGTAAGCACCCGGGGATTGCTGAGTATCTTGAGTTCTCCTTTAGCAGCAAGATTACTGATAGTAGCCATAATATTTTTCGAAGCATAACCAACTGCAAGTCCTTCTACCAAAATTTCTTCCGATTCTCCCTGCTTTCCTATCCACTGCCAGTTCCAGTTTATCCCAAGCTGGATTCCTCTTTCCTTTGCTATTTCCACAACTAAAACCTGCACCATAATATGAGCCAGAGGTTTGTCTATACTGGATACAATGTTCTCAATTCTCCGGGCTATTATGGGAGGTCCAGTAATTAATAGCAAGTTTCTTTCTCTGTCTATTTTTACGTAGGGGGCAAGGTCTGGAGAGAGAAGTTCGTTTATTCTGGAAATATCTATATAGCGAGGTTTAATAACAGAAGTAGAACTTATTGATTTAAAAGCAGGATTGGAAATCTGAGTTGTTGAGACCACATAATAATCATCTATCTTTCTAAAGGTGTACTCTCCGGGAGATAAAACCGTAGCTAAGGCTTTTCCCAGCGGCGTCTGGTTAAACTCTACACTCACCGTTCCGGTAACTGCATCATCCATAACTATTGTTACACCCGTCTGGGCAGCAATGGTGCAGATAACCTCCCGTAGATCACTATCATAAAAACTCCCATTAACCAGAGTCGAGGATTGAGCCGCTAAGGAGAAGAAAAGGAAGAAAGACAAAGCTAAAACTATCAACAAACTATCTACTTTTATCTTCATAATATGCCCGGAACCTTTCGTTGTTTGGTTAAGGTAACTAATCAACAATATGGGGGGTAATAAATACTACAAGTTCTGTCTCCTGCTTAGAGGTACTTTCTCTTCTAAAAAGTAAATCAATAATGGGAATCTTCCCCAGGAGAGGTACCTCAGAGACCAGATGTCTTTCAACATTCTGTAAAAGTCCTCCAATTATAATGGTCTGCCCATCTTTAACCCGTACAGTAGTTTGGACACTTCTTCTACTCACCACCGGGAATTCGGTCTCTTCCCGCTGGATGACGTCGCTGACTTGAGGAGAAATACTCATCATTATCTCATTCTCTCCCACAATCCTGGGTAGAATATTCAGGCTTGTTCCAACAGAGATAGTCTCAAATCTCCGGTAGGGAGCCTCTGGTGTACCGGCCAAAATCACATAATACTCTACTCTTTCCACCTTAATTTCAGCCTCTTCTCCATCCAGCGTAGATACCTTTGGAGTGGCTTTAATATCAGCTTTCCCCTCCTTGACCAGGGCTTTAAGGTTGGCAATAATCTCTCCCACCACACGAGAGGTATATCCTATCCCCAGATTAGTAATCTCTATTCCTTGAGCCTGGTTTGCCTTTGGAATTTCGGAAGGTATCCAGCTCCACCCCCAGTCCAATCCAACTTCGCTTCCTGCCTCCTTAGAAATCTCGGTTACCAGAGCCTCGATCATAACCTGCCTTCGCGGTTGGTCAATTTTTTTCACATCTTCCTTGATTCTGGCAATTATCTCCGAAGGTCCGGAGACAAGGAGAATATTTCTTTTCGTATCTATCTTGACATAGGGACGGAAAAAATCGGAAAGGAGACGGGATATAGATTCCGCTTCGATGTATTTAAGCTGAATTTCCTCAGTTCTACTTAATTTCTCGAAAGCGGGATTGTCAGGATGAGGACTTCCCACCAGATAATAGCCTTCCTTGTAAAAATAAGTATATCCCCCGGGAGCAAGAATTATTTCTAATGCCTTCTCTAAAGGTACATCCTTAAGATCTACGGTCACATACCCCCTGACTGAATCGTCATAGAGGATGTTGACTCCGGTTTGTTCTGCAATAGTATGGAGTACTTCCCTAATATCCATATCAACAAACACATTTGTAATCAGCCGCTCTCTCGGAGGAGGAAGCTCCTTGGGGGGGAGAGCTACCTCTGGTGTTGGAGGCTTGGGTTCAACTAAGTAAACCTCCTCTATCTGCCTGAATATGTAGTCAGTATCGGCTAAGATATCGTCCAGAGCTTCTTCAAATGTAACTTCGGTTAGCTGCGCGGTAACCTCACCAGTAACTGCCTCATCAATAATTACAGTAATTC
>CAYSEE010000014.1:0-10356 GCA_964429955.1 uncultured Clostridia bacterium
AACCGCCGACACCGGAATGGGGTGCTATGCTCTCCAGAAGCTATTCGTATATTATAAGTGGGGCTTGGTGGGCAGCGACATTTCCCGGGATAGCTATACTGCTCTCGGTGCTGGGGCTTAACCTCTTGGGTGATGGCTTAAGGGATATTTTAGATCCGAGGCTTAAGACATAGGGTGAGAGAATGAAGGAACTGTTAAGAGTAAAAGATCTAAAAACGTATTTCTTTACGCATGAGGGGATAGTAAGGGCAGTGGACGGGGTTAGTTTTGAGATAAATAAGGGAGAAACCCTGGGTCTTGTCGGAGAGTCTGGATGTGGTAAAAGTGTCACTGCATTGTCCATTATGAGATTAATTCCCGATCCTCCAGGTAAAATCATAAACGGAGAGATTTATTTTGAAGGGAAAAACCTCTTGGAATTGGATGAGAAGGAGATGAGGAGAATAAGGGGCAAAAAGATATCGATGATCTTCCAGGAACCAATGACTTCATTAGATCCAGTGTTCACCATTGGACACGAGATTATGGAAGCCATTCAGTTGCATCAGGGATTAAAAAAGGAAGAGGCGAGACAGAGGGCAATAGAGGCTTTGAGGATTGTGGGGATGCCAGATCCAGAAAGGAGGATAGATGAGTATCCTCACGAGCTATCCGGTGGAATGAGGCAGAGGGCGATGATCGCTATGGCATTGTCCTGTAATCCTACCCTTCTCATCGCTGATGAGCCAACAACTGCATTGGATGTTACCATCCAGGCTCAGATTTTAAGATTGATCGATGAACTTAAGGATAAATTTGGTGCATCCGTGATCTTGATAACCCACGATCTTGGGGTAATCGCCGAAATGTGCGACTACGTTGCCGTAATGTATGCAGGGCATATCGTGGAGTATACAAATGTGGATGCACTCTTCAGCAGTCCACTTCACCCATACACAAAGGGATTGAATAGATCGATACCAAGGCTTGACGTGGAAAGTGAAAGACTTGAGATAATTAAGGGATCAGTGCCAAATCTTTTAAATGTCCCTTCAGGATGTCCCTTTCATCCAAGATGCGATTTCTGTGAGGAGAGATGTGTTAAGGAAATGCCTAAGTTGATGGAAGTAGAAGATCATCATCTGGTAAGATGCCATTTGTTTGGAGAAAATAAATAGAATGGAAAAGCTGGTAGAGGTTAAAAATTTAAAGAAATACTTTTTGACAGGCAAGGGTCCTTTTGGTAGGAAAGCCGTCGTCAGAGCTGTAGATGACGTGAGTTTTTATATAAAAAAGAAAGAGATCCTGGGTCTGGTTGGAGAGTCTGGATGTGGAAAGACAACGTGTGGAAAGGTGATGTTGAGATTGATAGATTCAACCTCTGGCAAAATTTACTTCAACGGTTATGATATAACTCATTTAAAAAAGAAGGAAATGATGAAGTTCAGAAGAAAAATGATGATCATCTATCAAGATCCATTTGGCTCTCTTGATCCAAGAATGACTGTAGGGGCAACTATTGCTGAGCCAATGGAAGTCCATAAGATCGTCCCGAAGAAGGAAAGAGAAGAGAGGGTAATAGAACTTATGGAAAAAGTTGGTCTTACACCGGATCAGATAAATCGATATCCTCATGAGTTCAGCGGTGGACAAAGGCAGAGGATAGGAATTGCCAGGGCGTTGGCGATAGATCCAGAGTTTGTAGTTGCGGATGAACCTGTCTCAGCTTTAGATGTCTCTATCCAGGCCCAAATTATCAATCTATTGCGGGATTTACAGAAGGAATTTGGACTTACCCTTTTGTTTATAACCCATGACTTAAGTATAATAAAACATATAAGCGATAGAATTGTCGTTATGTATCTGGGCAAAATAGTTGAAATAGCTCCAAGAAGGGAGTTATTCGATAATCCAAAGCATCCTTACACTAAAGCTCTTCTTTCTGCAATCCCTGTTCCGAACCCACGATTTAGAAAAAAAGGAACAATTTTGATGGGGGATGTGCCAAGCCCGATCTCTCCCCCTCCCGGGTGTAGGTTTCACCCTCGATGTCGCTACGCAAAGTCTATATGTAGAGAGGAGGAACCGGAGCTGATCAACACAGGAGAGGGGCATTATGTAGCTTGTCATCTATCTTGAGATGAAAGAATTCTCGAACCCAATGCAAAGTATGTCCCCTCAATATCTTGAAGATGCAGAGAATTCTGACTCTATCATACTTTTTCACACAGAGTTAAGTAGAAAAGATTGACAGAAGTAAAGATTATATTATAATAAAAGTAAAAGAGGATAAAATAATGCAAAATTACTATTATGCCACAGGAAGAAGAAAAGAGGCGACAGCTACGGTAATATTGAAGGCAGGGAAGGGAGAGATTAAGGTTAACAGAAGGGATATAAGGGAATACTTTCCCCGGAGCGCTTATGAGAAGATGGTAAAGGAGCCGTTGGAACGGACAGGGTTTTTGGATAGATTCGACGTGGAAGCTAAGGTGAGAGGGGGAGGGTTAACAGGACAGGCTGGAGCCATTCAACTGGGACTTTCTCGGGCTATTTTGAAGATCAATCCTGAGCTTAGAAAGCCTTTAAAAGAAGCTGGTTTGTTGACCCGGGATTCTCGTATGAAGGAAAGGAAAAAGCCAGGGTTAAGAGGAGCGAGAGCAAAGCCTCAGTCTCCCAAAAGATAATGATGCAGGGAAAGTTGGATGTGTAAATGGATGAAGTAGTATTAGCTGATTTTATCGTAATTAAAGCACTGGAGGATGGCGTAACTATTATAGGTTTGACCCGAGGTGAGGAGACCACAATTCATCACACGGAGAAGCTGGACAAGGGAGAGGTGTTGATCTGTCAGTTCACTGAACACACCTCAGCTATAAAGATAAGAGGCAAGGCTGAGATTGCCTCAAAATATGGGAAAATAGAGTCTGAATAGCACAATCTTTTAAACATTTAGATTAGATCAGATTAGACGAGATGAGATAAGCCAGGGGTGAGAGGATATTGATTTTTAAAACCGGGCTTATCGCCCGGTTTTTTTATTTTAAGGTATCACGAAGAATATCCCCCTCAAGTATCTTATCGGGAGGTAAGGGTTGTATTATCCAGAAGAAGAGAAATTTAAAAAACTCTCCAAAAAGGCAAATTTTATCCCTGTTTACAGAGAGATTTTAGCTGATATAGAGACACCAATTTCCGCCTTTAAGAAATTGGGAGATGGAAAGTTCTCCTATCTTCTTGAAAGCGTGGAAAAGGGAAGGATATTGGGAAGATACTCCTTTTTGGGGATTAATCCTTTCCTTATCCTTAGGGGTAAAAAAGATAGGGTTCAGATAATTGAGAGGGGTAAAGTTAAAAACCTGATCACCCAGGATCCCTTAGAAATTTTGAAGAAGATAATGGATAAATTTGTAGCGGTTAATTTACCCGAACTTCCTCGGTTTTCTGGGGGAGCAGTGGGTTACATTGGCTATGATGTGGTAAGATTTTGGGAGAAGATTCCCGAAGAAAATCCTGATGATTTAAATCTGCCGGACTTCTTATTCATTTTCAGCGATATCTTGCTTGTCTTCGATCACATTGATCATAAGATGAAGATAATCTCTTATGCCACCTTAGATGGGAAAGAATCAATTCAGACTTCTTATAAAGAAGCCAAGAATAAGATAGATGAAATACTTGCCAGACTCAAAAAACCTTCTTTCCCCCGGTGCTCATCCGGAGATTATGTGCGGAAGACCAGGGAAAGTAGCTTTCAATCAAACTTTACTCCTCAAGCTTTTATGCAAAGGGTAGAAAAGGCCAAGGAGTACATTAGGAAAGGGGATATTTTTCAGGTGGTTTTGTCTCAGAGGTTTAAGAGAAAAGTTGATGTTCCCTCTTTCAATATTTATCGTGCTCTAAGATCTCTTAATCCCTCCCCCTATATGTATTACCTAAGATGTGGAGATTTTGAGATAATAGGTTCTTCTCCGGAAATCCTGGTAAGAAAGGAAGGAGAAGATGTGATTCTGCGGCCCATCGCCGGGACAAGACCACGGGGAAAAAGCGAACAAGAGGATAAGGTTTTGATCAAGGAGCTATTAGCTGATCCTAAGGAGAAGGCAGAGCATATAATGTTGGTGGATTTAGGGCGAAATGATTTGGGTAGGGTTTGTGAATACGGAACGGTCAAAACCACAGAGCTACTTTCCATTGAGAAGTATTCTCATGTAATGCATCTTGTCTCCAATATCGAGGGAAAATTAAAAAAAGAGATGGATCAGTATGATCTTTTAAGGGCTTGTTTTCCCGCGGGAACCGTTTCTGGAGCCCCCAAGATAAGAGCTATGGAGATCATTGAGGAACTTGAAAGCTGCGTTAGAGGTCCTTATGCTGGAGCTTTAGGGTATTTCAGCTTTTCAGGAAATATGGACACCTGTATCATCATTCGCACCATTATCGTTAAGGGAGGATTTGCCTATGTTCAGGCCGGAGCGGGAATTGTCGCTGATTCCTGTCCTCAAAGTGAGTATCAGGAGACATTGAACAAAGCTCGTGCTCTCTTTAAAGCAATTGAAATTGCCGAGGAGGGTATGAGATGATTCTCATTATCGACAATTATGATTCTTTTGTCTACAATCTGGTTCAATGTTTGGGAAAACTGGGAAAGAAGGTAGAAGTCTATCGCAACGACAAGATCAGTCTTGAGGAGATAGGAGAAAAAGCCCCGGAGGCAATCGTTATCTCTCCCGGTCCGGGCAGACCAGAAAATGCTGGAATTTCTGAGAGTATAATAGAACGCTTTGCTCCTTATATTCCCATCTTGGGGGTTTGTTTGGGACATCAATGCATAGGAGAAGTTTTTGGAGCAAAGGTGGTATCAGCAAAAAATCTCATTCATGGAAAGACCTCTCTTGTTTACCATAACGGGAAAGATCTCTACCAGGGCATAGAAAATCCCTTTGTAGCTACTCGCTATCATTCCCTGATCATCAAAAATGAGAGTTTACCCAATTGTTTGGTGAAAACAGCCTGGACGGAGGAAGATGAAATTATGGGAATTAGACACAAGGAGTATCCTGTTTTCGGAATGCAGTTTCATCCAGAGTCTATCTTAACCAAGGTGGGGGAAAAGCTGCTAAGGAATTTTATAAAATTAGAGGAATGTATTCATCTTAAAATCTGGAAGGTGCCCTCTCAGTAGCTTTTTAAGATATTACAAAACTATAGAAAGTATAGTATAGAGGAGAAGAGAGATGATTAGGGAGATATTAGGTAGGTTAGCAGAGGGAGAAGATTTGACCGAAGGGGAGATAAGGAAGGTAATGGGTGAGATTATGGAGGGAAGGGCTACCTCTGCTCAGATCGCTTCCTTCTTGACCGCTCTGCGTATGAAGGGGGAGACGGTGGAGGAGATCACCGGTTGCGCTAAGGAAATGCTTAAAAAGGCTCTCTCCTTTGATCCGAGAAAAGATGTGTTGGTAGATACCTGCGGTACGGGAGGAGATAAAAGCAATACCTTTAACATCTCCACTGCTGTCGCCTTTGTGGTAGCTGGAGCGGGCTTGGTAGTGGCTAAGCATGGCAATAGGGCTCTTTCGAGTCAGTGTGGTAGTGCCGATGTCCTCGAGGCTCTCGGGGTAAAATTGAATATCTCAATGAAAAAGCTTAAGGAGTGTTTGGATAAAATAGGTATTGGATTTCTTTTTGCTCCTCTATGTCATCGGGCGATGAAATACGCTCTTGGTCCTCGGCGAGAGATAGGAATTAGAACTATCTTCAATATTCTTGGTCCCCTTACCAATCCCTTAAGGGCAAATGTGCGTCTTTTGGGTGTTTATCATTCCTCCCTCACCGAGCCCTTAGCCAGGGTGTTGAAAAACTTAGGGGTAAGAGGAGCCTTTGTTGTTTGCGGAGAGGATGGGTTGGATGAGATCAGTCTTTCGACGAGGACCAAGATAACCCAGTTAAAAGAGGGACAGATAAGAACTTACTATATTCAGCCGGAGGATTTCGGAATGAGAAAGGTTTCCCGGGATGAGATAAGGGGAGGGGACAGAAAAGAGAATGCTCATATTCTCAGGAGCATTTTAGAGGGTGAGAGAGGGGCGAGGAGGGAGATTGTCCTTCTGAACGCCGCTGCTTGTTTAGTAGCGGCAGATATGGCTGAAGATTTAAAGGAAGGGATAGAGATGGCAAGCGAGTCCATCGATTCCGGGAAAGCTAAGGAAAAATTGGAGATGTTAATTTCCCTTACAAATGTTTAAGGAGATAAAGGTGTTGGAAAGGATAATAAATAATAAGAGAAGGGAAGTGGAGGAGCGAAAGAAAAAGCTTCCTCTGGAGATTTTAAGGCGTAGAATATCTGATCTTTCCTCCAGGAATTTTAAAAAAGCTATATCCTCGATGGAGAAAATTAACATCATTGCTGAGATAAAGAGGTCTTCCCCCTCGGCAGGAATTATCTTGAGAGATCTTGATCCTTCTGGTGTAGCTAAAACCTATCAGGAAAACGGAGCTTCGGCTATCTCTGTATTGATAGATGAAAAATTTTTTGGAGGAAGTCTGTCGGATTTAGCTAAGGTTAGAAAGGCAACATCTTTGCCTGTTTTAGCTAAGGAGTTTATTCTGGATGAATATCAAATCTACGAGGCAAAGCTTCTGGGGGCGGATGCCATTCTCTTGATCGCCTGCATTTTGGATAAAAGAAAATTAAGCGAGTTTTTAAATTTAACCTTGAGGTTAAATTTGGATTGTGTGGTGGAGATCCACAAGGAAGAGGAAATAGATAAGATTAGAGATCTCCCCTTCGATATCGTTGGGATCAATAATCGAGACCTTAAAACCTTTAAGGTGGATTTGAGAACCACTTTTAATCTTATTGAGAAGATACCCCCAGGTAAATTAGTGGTGAGTGAAAGTGGAATTAAGAAAAGAGAGGATATTCGCAGGCTAAGAGAGAAGGGGGTAGGTGGTTTTTTGATAGGGGAAAACCTTTTGAAGAGCAAGGATATAGGAAAGAAGTTAAGGGAGTTTTTAAAATGACCAGGGTCAAGGTCTGTGGAATAACCAATGAAAGGGATGCTTTGTGGGCGGTGGAGTTGGGCGTGGATGCTTTGGGCTTCATCTTCGCCGAAAGCCCTCGAAGGGTGTATCCGGAGGTTGTTAAGAGGATAGTCTCTGTTCTCCCCCCCTTCATCGATAGAGTAGGTGTTTTTGTCAATGAGGACAGGCGAGAAGTGGAGAAGATAGCTCGAACTTGTTCTCTGACAAGCCTACAATTTCATGGAGAGGAGTCTCCCTCTTATTGTCAGAAATTCAAGGGGTGGAAAGTTATCAAATCCTTCCGAGTGAAAGATGAAGAAGTATTGAAGGAAATTTCCCGATATAAGGTGGATGCTTACCTGTTGGATACATATTCTATTGGTAAGCGTGGGGGGACGGGAAAGACCTTTGACTGGGAGATTGCTAAAAAGGTCAAGGGGATAGGTGTGCCTGTAATCCTTTCCGGAGGGTTAAATCCTGAAAACGTCGTTCAGGCGATAATTAAGGTCAGACCTTATGCTGTAGATGCGAGTAGCGGATTGGAAAAAGAAATAGGAAGGAAGGATCATCAAAAGTTGAGAAATTTTGTGGAAAAAATAAGGAGGCAAGATGAGCTCTTATCCACTACCTGACGAGAAGGGATATTTTGGACAATTTGGAGGAAAGTTCGTCCCTGAGACGGTAATGCCGGCCCTAAAGGAATTAGAGGAGGCTTACTTAGAGGCGAAGAAAGATGAGGATGGATTTCAGAGAGAACTAAGGAATTATCTCAGAGACTATGCTGGTCGTCCCACTCCCCTGTACTTTGCCGAAGAGCTAACTAAAAAATTGGGGGGAGCCAAGATATATCTAAAAAGGGAGGACTTAGCCCACACAGGTGCTCATAAGATTAACAATACCCTTGGGCAGGTGCTGTTGGCCAGGAGAATGAATAAAAGCCGTATTATCGCTGAAACAGGGGCTGGGCAACATGGAGTGGCCACGGCCACAGCGGCGGCTGTGCTTGGCTTACCCTGCCAGATTTATATGGGAGAAGTAGATATTCAGCGTCAGCGGCTAAATGTCTTTAGAATGGAGCTTTTAGGGGCAAAGGTGATACCTGTGTCCTCGGGGAGCTGCACCTTAAAGGATGCTATCAATGAGGCTATCAGGGATTGGGTGACTAACATCAGAACTACCCATTATGTCCTGGGATCGGTGGTTGGTCCTCATCCTTATCCTATGATGGTGCGAGATTTTCAGTCGGTGATAGGCAAGGAAACTCGGGAGCAAATCCTGGCCAAGGAAAAAAGGCTTCCTCATTACTTAGTAGCCTGTGTAGGTGGAGGAAGTAATTCAATGGGACTTTTTTATCCCTTTTTAGCGGACGAAGTGAAGTTGATCGGGGTAGAAGCGGGAGGTTTGGGACTTTCCTCTGAAAAACACGGAGCTACCTTAGCCAAGGGAAATGTAGGGATACTCCATGGGAGCAAGAGTTATCTTCTTCAAGATAAAAATGGGCAAGTTCTTTCCACTCATTCGCTGGCTGCCGGCCTGGATTACCCAGGAGTAGGCCCGGAACATTCCTATCTCAAAGAAACGGGAAGAGCTAAATATTATAGTGTTACCGATGAGGAGGCCTTAGAGGCCTTCCAGATGCTCTCGGAGTTAGAGGGAATTATCCCCGCCTTAGAGAGTGCTCATGCTATTGCTTATCTGAAAAGATTAGCTCCTTCCTTGGAAAAAGATAAGATTATCGTGGTCAATCTCTCTGGGCGAGGGGATAAGGATGTGGAGCAGGTAGCTCAGGTTTTAAAGAACAAAATTTGAGGATTTAAAGATGAATCGCATAGAGGAAAGATTTGAAAAGCTGAGGAAGGAGGAAAGGAAAGCCTTTATTCCCTTTCTCACCGCTGGAGATCCAGATTTAGAAACTACTAAAGCTCTGGTGCTGGAGCTGGAAAGAAGAGGTAGCGATATCATAGAGTTAGGGGTTCCCTTCTCAGATCCCTTAGCCGATGGACCAGTTATTCAGAGATCTTCTCGGAGAGCGCTAAATAACGGGATCTCTCTGGACAAGGTTTTAGACTTGGTTGCCAATCTGCGGCAGAAGACCCAAATTCCCCTGATTTTAATGGGATACTATAATCCCATCTTTAAATTTGGAGAAGAGAAGTTCATCGAAAGCTCATCTCAAGCGGGATTGGATGGATTGATAGTGGCTGATCTTCCTCCTGAAGAAGCTTATAGTTTAAGAAAGAAGGCGGAGAAGGAAAATATAGATATTATCTTTCTTCTCACTCCTGTTAGTTCTGAGAAGAGGATAAAGTTAGTCTGTGAATGCGGCAAAGGGTTCATTTACTGCGTTTCTTACACTGGGGTTACAGGAGGAAAAATAGGAGAGAGGGAAGAGGCCTTGAAGCATTTAGTGGATAAAGTTCGGTGGTTTACCTCACATCCTATCGGGGTAGGGTTTGGTGTTTCTTCTCCTTCAGACGCAAGGAAAATTGCTCCTATAGCTGATGGGGTAATTGTGGGAAGTGCTATTATTAAGGAGATAGAAAAATATCAGGGACAAAGAGATCTGGTAAAAAAGGTAGGTGATTTTGGAGAAACACTGGCTGAAGCAATAAAAGGAACCCTTTTCCCTTGACAAATTTCTCTTGTTCAATATCATAGAAGGAAGTTATAAATTTTACCTTAGCGGGGGGAGCGGTGAAGGGTGCCCATGGGGAGGGAAGTATTTCCCCCAATATGTTCGTTAGAGGAGCTGTAAAGAACGATGACAAATAAGGATTTAAGGTATAAGGCTTTAAAGATTTTCAAAGCAGCTGTCGAGGAAGTGGATCCTTATCAAGCTGTCAAAAGATACCTTCATCGAGAGGATTCAAGACTTTACGTGGGGGATAGGCTTTACGACCTTGATAATTTTGAGCGAGTCCTTGTAGTTGGTGGTGGAAAAGCGACTGCTCCAATGGCTAAGGGAGTTGAGGAGATCCTACGGGATAAGATAAAGGCGGGAATTATAAATGTCAAATATAAGCATACCGAGGAATTAGAGGTGATCAAGATAAACGAAGCAGGACATCCAATTCCGGATGAAGGGGGAATGCAAGGATGCTTATCTATCCTTAAATTGCTTTCTCAGACGACAGACAAAGATCTTGTTATCTGCCTGATCTCCGGGGGAGGTTCAGCCTTGCTGCCAATCCCCTGTGAAGGGATTACCTTAGAGGAAAAGAAGAAAACTACCGAGCTACTTCTGGGTTGTGGAGCTACCATTCAGGAGATAAACGCTGTGCGGAAGCATATCTCTCGGATAAAAGGGGGAGGATTAGCACGCGCAGCCTTCCCATCGGAGCTTATAACGTT
>CAYSEE010000015.1:0-9958 GCA_964429955.1 uncultured Clostridia bacterium
ATCAAAAGGGCTGTTAGCTCAATTGGCAGAGCAACGGACTCTTAATCCGTAGGTTACAGGTTCGATTCCTGTACAGCCCACTAAGCGGGAATAGCTCAGTGGTAGAGCATCACCTTGCCAAGGTGGAGGTCGCGGGTTCAAATCCCGTTTCCCGCTCTAAAGCGAGAGTGGCGGAACGGTAGACGCGCTAGACTTAGGATCTAGTGAGGTAACTCGTGCGGGTTCAAATCCCGCCTCTCGCACCACATCAAAAGAGGGATTAAGATATGCAGGTAGTAGTGGAAAGAAAAGATGGAGCGGAGGTTAGTTTAAAGGTCGAAGTGCCTAAGCAAAGGGTAGATGAGGAATCTTCCCGAGCATTTCAGAAGTTAGTCAAGGATGTAGAGGTTCCTGGATTTAGGAAAGGTAGAGTCCCCCGGAAAATCTTCGAGAAAAGGTTTGGTAAAGAGATAATACAGGAAGAGACGATAAGGAGGCTTTATCCTCAAATTTATAGAAGGATAGTAAAAGAGCATAATTTAATTCCTATTATGGATCCCGAACTTCGGGTTGTTCAGTTCTCCGAGGATAAGCCGTTGATCTTAGAGATCAACGTGATAACTAAGCCGGAGACGAAGCTGGGCAGATATAAGGGGATCAAGGTCAAATCCAAAGAGATAAAGGTCTCTGAGGAAGAGATAACTGAGGTATTAAGGCAACTTCAAAAACAGCATAATGATCACGTTTCGGCAGCGGCGGAAGGAGAGGCAATAAAGAAAGATCAATCGGAGAAGGAAGTTCTTCCCCCGCTTGACGATGAATTTGCTAAGGAGTTAAAATTTGATAGCCTGAAGGACCTAAGGAAACATATTGAAAAGAACTTGAGAAAGATAAAAGAAGATCAGGAAAACAGAAGGTTAAAGGAAGAGATAATAAAAAAGGTGGTAGGGGATACACAGATACAGCTACCTCCCTCCTTAGAGAGGAAAAACGTGGAGGAACGAATTGGGGAACTGGAGCGTAATTTAAAGAAGCAAGGTCGTTCACTCCAGGATTATGCGAGAGAGAATGGATTAAGCGAAGACGAAATCCGAGACAGGATCAGATCTATCGTGAGGGAGGAATTAAAGACCTTTTTCGTATTGGAGGCCATCGCTGAACAGGAAAATATTCAGGTTAGCAAGGATGAATTGAAGGAAAGGTTGAAACTTATAGCAGAGCACCGAAGAAATCGCCCTCTCCATCAGGATAGATTATATTCTTTAATAGAGCAGATGAGGATGGAGAAGGTGATCGAGTTTTTGTACAAGGAAGCCAAAATAGATAGTAGCTCACTTTTCTTGAAAGCTTAGATGCTTGATAATTTTACATTTGAAGGAGAAGATGATGGCTTTAATTCCTATGGTTATAGAGAGGACGGCCAGGGGAGAGAGGGCGTATGATATTTATTCTCGTCTGCTTAAGGATAGGATAATCTTCATAGGTCAGCCCATAGATGATAATGTGGCTAATTCAGTAATTGCCCAAATGCTTTTTCTGGAAGTCGAGGATCCCAACAAGGATATATACGTTTACATCAATTCGCCCGGAGGGCTGGTTACCTCAGGATTAGCTATTTACGATACTATGCAGTATGTAAAGCCCGATATATCCACCATTTGTATGGGCCAGGCGGCCAGCGCAGCCGCCTTGCTTTTAGCTGCGGGAGCCCCTGGGAAGAGATTGAGCTTGCCCAACGCCAATATTTTAATCCATCAGCCTATGGGAGGAGCACGAGGGCAAGCCACTGACATAGGTATCCAGGCCCGTCAAATTCTCAGGATTAAGGATAGACTGAACAGGATTTTTGTAAAGCATACCGGCCAGCCTCTGGAGAGAATTGAAAAAGACACGGATAGGGATTTTTATATGACTGCAGAAGAAGCTAAGGAATATGGAATTATCGATAAGGTTATCGAAAGGAGAAAATAGGGAGTTTTAATATGGCTGAACGACAGGGAAAGATAATTAAGATTTCCGGTCCATTGGTGATAGCGGAGGGAATTCCCGGAGCTCGTATGTACGATGTGGTAAGGGTAGGTAAGGAGAGATTGATCGGGGAAATTTTGGAAATAAGGAGTGATAAGACATCCATTCAGGTTTATGAGGAGACGGGCGGTTTGAAACCTGGAGAGCCGGTGGAGTCCACTTATCAGCCTTTATCGGTGGAGTTAGCTCCGGGTTTATTGGGAAATATCTACGACGGGATACAACGCCCCCTGGACTTAATTAGAGCAGAGAGAGGGGATTTCATCAGCCGTGGGATCGAGACAAAATCCATTGACAGAGAAAAGGAATGGGAGTTTGAGCCAAGGGTGAAAGAAAGAGAAGAGGTAACACCGGGCGATATCTTAGGAGTTGTTCAGGAGACGGAGATAGTTGAACACCGCATTTTGGTTCCCTTTGGGATAAGGGGAAAGGTGATAAGGATTCATTCAGGGAGGGCAAGGGTAGATGATACAATTGCAGTAATTGAAACTCCGGAAGGGGAAAAGGAAATATCCATGTTAACCAGATGGCCGGTAAGAAAGATGAGGCCTTACAAGCAGCAATTGGACCCGGAGCAGCCTTTGATTACCGGTCAAAGGGTTATCGATACCTTCTTCCCCATAGCTAAAGGAGGAACCGCCTGCATACCCGGACCCTTCGGGAGCGGCAAGACCGTGGTCCAGCACCAGCTTTCCAAATGGGCAGATGCGGATATTATCGTCTTTGTGGGATGTGGCGAGAGAGGCAATGAAATGGCCGATGTGCTGAGACAATTTCCCCGACTAAAAGATCCTAAAACTGGGAAGCCCTTAATGCAAAGAACCATCTTGATTGCCAACACCTCCAATATGCCGGTGGCCGCTCGTGAATCCTCCATTTATACAGGTATCACGTTGGCTGAGTATTATCGAGATATGGGATACAATGTGGCCTTAATGGCTGATTCCACCTCTCGCTGGGCCGAGGCCTTAAGAGAGATGTCAGGCAGACTTGAGGAAATCCCAGGAGAGGAAGGCTATCCAGCCTATCTTTCCTCAAGATTAGCTGAATTTTACGAAAGGGCGGGAAGGGTAATCTGCTTAGGAAAAGATAAACGAGAGGGGAGCTTGACGGCCATTGGTGCAGTGTCTCCTCCAGGGGGCGACCTTTCTGAGCCGGTGACCCAGGCTACCTTAAGGGTGGTGAGGGTCTTCTGGGCTTTGGTATCCGAGTTAGCCTACCAAAGGCATTTTCCGGCTATACATTGGCTTCGCAGTTATTCCCTCTACATTGACAATTTAAGGGATTATTTCGCTAAGGAGGTAGCCCCGGATTGGGTGGATTTAAGAAATCGTGCCATAGCTCTTCTGCAGAAGGAGGATGAGCTGAAGGAGACGGTGAGATTGGTGGGCTTAGATGTCTTATCAGACGAGGATAGGATGGCTATGGAGACGGCTCGTTCCTTGAGAGAAGATTTTCTTCAGCAATTCGCCTTTCACGAGGTGGATACATACACCCCGATAAGAAAGCAGTATCTAATGCTCAGATTGATCTTTAGATATCATGATTTATCCTTACAGGCTTTGAAGAGAGGAGCTCCCTTAGACGAACTTATCTCCCTTCCTGTAAGGGAGGATATCGCAAAGATGAAATATATTCCCAATGAAAACGTGGAAAAGGATATAGAAAAGATAGAACAGAAATTGAAAGATGAGATTGACCAGTTAGTGAAGGTAAAGATCTCTTAACGGAGAGAACAATATGCCAGTAACAGAATATACCAAGGTAAAGGAGCTGTTCGGCCCCTTGATGTTGGTGGAGAAGGTCTCGGATGTCTCCTACGAAGAGCTGGTGGAAATTGAGCTGCTTAATGGAGAAAGGAGAAGGGGGAGGGTATTAGAGGTAACCTCTGATGCCGCGTTAGTGCAGTTATTTGAGCGATCCGTGGAGTTAGGAATTGAAGAGGCTAAGGTAAGATTCTTGGGCAGAGGAATTCAATTAGGGGTTTCCGAGGATGTCCTCGGAAGGGTATTTGATGGGTGGGGGAGGCCCCGAGATGGAGGAGTTCCTATAATTCCTGAAAAGAGGTTGGATATAGCGGGGAGGCCAATGAACCCTGAGGCTCGTGCTTATCCGGTGGAGTTCATTCAAACGGGAATATCGGCTATAGATGGGTTAAATACGCTTTCGAGAGGACAGAAATTACCTATTTTCTCTGGCTCGGGCTTGCCGCACATTCAATTGGCCGCCCAGATCGCCCGTCAGGCTAAGGTATTGGGAAAGGAGGAGGAATTTGCTGTTGTCTTCGCCGCTATGGGAATAACTTTTGAAGAGGGAAATTTCTTTATCTCCGATTTTGAGAAAAGCGGCGCAATGGAAAAGGTCACCCTTTTTCTTAACTTAGCTGATGATCCTGTGATCGAAAGAATTGCCACCCCTCGTATGGCCTTAACCTGTGCTGAGTATCTGGCCTTTGAGAAGGATATGCACATTCTGGTCATTCTCATCGATATGACCAATTATGCTGAGGCGCTCAGGGAGATCTCTGCTGCCCGTCGAGAGGTGCCCGGGAGAAGGGGATATCCTGGTTATCTTTATACCGATCTTGCTTCCATTTATGAACGTGCAGGCAGAATTAAAGGAAAGAAGGGCTCTGTTACTTTGCTGCCCATTCTCACTATGCCCGATGATGATAAAACCCATCCCATACCCGATCTTACCGGTTATATTACGGAAGGACAGATAATGCTTCAGAGGAGTCTTCATCAAAAGGGAGTGTATCCTCCTATTGCTGTGCTTCCCTCTCTATCCCGTTTAATGGATCAGGCAGTAGGGGAGGGAAAGACCCGAGAGGATCACCGGGAGCTTTCCAATCAACTTTATGCTGCCTATGCTCAGGGGATGGAGATCAGAGAGATGGCTATGGTTATGGGAGAGGCAAGTCTTGGTGAGATGGACAGAAAATATCTTGAATTTGCCGATGAATTTGAACGAAGGTTCGTCTCACAAAAGGAAAACGAGGATAGGACAGTTGAGGAAACCCTGGACATTGGCTGGCAACTCCTTAAGATAATTCCCAGAAGTGAGCTGAAACGGGTGAGGGATGAGTATATAGAAAAGTACGGAAAGTAAGGTGTTAATAAATGGCCCAGGTTATTCAAGCAAGTCCCACACGTATGGAGCTTTTGAGGCAAAAGCGAAGATTGGAGGTAGCCCAAAGAGCCCATGACCTGTTAGAGGATAAAAGAGATGAGTTGATGCAACGTTTTCTTCCCTTGATTAAGGATGTCCGAGATTTACGAGGGAAAGTGGAGAGGAAATTAAATGAAAGTTATATGGACTTTCAGGTGGCTAAAGCGATTAACTCCGAAAGACAAATAGAGGCCTCTCTTATGTGGACAGAGGCGAGGATGGGTCTGGAGGTTGATGGATATACTCCTTTTAAAACCCCCCGCTTCAAGATAATAAAGGAAGGAAAGCTTCTGTGTTACGGATTTTACGGAACTAACTGGAAGCTTGATTCAAGTTTGAGGTCCTTTTCAGAGGTTGTCACCTTGTTACTGGAGCTTTCTCAAAAGGAGGAAGAGGTAAGGCGATTAGCTGAGGAAATTGAACGCATCAGACGCAGGGTAAATGCCCTGGAATACATCTTCATCCCCCAGATCAAGGAGATGGTTAAGTACATAACTATGAAACTGGAGGAAAGGGAGAGGGCTCATATTATAAATGTTATGAAGATAAAGGAGATAATGGGAAGCTAAGTTTTGCCATTTTTGATTAGCCTTTCACATATCATTTTTGCTATTCGTTTAGAGGCGCCAGCCTCACCCATTCTTTCTCTTCCAATGCGTACTATCCTGTTTAATTCTTCTGGACGGTGCAAAAGTGAGCAAACTTTATCTGCTACAGCCTTTCCGTTGTTTTTCACTATGAAAGTGGCTCCTCCTAAGAGTTTTTGTTGAACCTGCAGGAATTTCTTGGTAATCTGTGGACCTTTACCCGGAAAGGTTACCACCGGTTTTCCCATACCCACTGCCTGTTCATTTCCCATTCCGGATAGCCCTATAATTACCTGAGATCGGTTAAGCACATCTCCAAATCTTCCCTGGGTTACCTTGATGATAGTGCCATCTTGAGAGACTAAATGGGCTATTACCCCCTTTTTTCTTTCCTCCAAGGTGCTGTCCTTTAATGTCCATCCATCCTTTTTTGAAGCCGTATCAGCTATTTTTCTTAACTCCAGCGAGGGAGCCAGGGCCAAGAGGAAATTAACCCTCCCAGAGATGGACATCTGTTTAGTAATTTCCTCTGTTGCGTCTAAAATGGTCATTAAGTTGTCGTAAGCTTCTTGTTTGCTTCCGGGTAGGATTCCTATTACAGGTTCGTTAGTTCTTATTCCAAAATCCTCCCCTGTTATCTTGAGGCAATCCATCATCGCATTTCCTACGTAAACAGCGGGGATTCCAGAGCTTCGAAGAGAGGAGGCAGTTTTTTTATCCCGGGTGATTACCAGTTGACAGAAATGTCTCATTAGCCATTTTTCTATTTTGTAATGCTGTCTTATATAGTCCGATTTAGCTGTGGGAAGGAAGATAATAGGCCTTTTGACAAATAATACCGAGAGCAGAACTAAGAAAATATCTCCTACGCATACCACTAAATAGGTTGAAATTCGTTCTGTTTTTAAAGTAGTTACATATTCTCTAAGTGCTTTCAGATAACCGGATTTTATATCTTTTACGATATGTGATAGGCCTGCTTTCATAAAGCCACCGCTGGCCGTCACCCGGCAGGGGCCAAGGACCTTTGTATTGGTCCTATTGTAAAACTTTCCCTCTCCCACCAGAGGCAAGGCTTTTATTTCCAAATCAGGGAGGTTTTCATGTAGCTTTTCAATTATGGAGGCGCTAATAGCATCCTCCGCATAACCATTGGAGAGAAATAAAATACTTTTTACCAATTATTTCACCTCGCAGCTTTAAGATTTTGATATTAAGAAAACCCCACTGCAAATTAAAAGCACTCCGAGAGCTCTGATGGAGGAGATATGTTCGTTGAACAATGCCCAGGATAAGATGAGTATGAGCACATATCCAATGCTTATCATAGGGTAGGCATAGCTGAGATCTACCCGGGATAATACCACCAGCCAGAAAATTGTGCTTATTGCATAAAGAAATAATCCCAAAAGGACAAAGGGCGCTGTTATAATGCGAAGGAGATTTGAAAGGAGAGTTGGGAAACCAAAGGAGACAAGACCTATCTTCGACATTCCCTGTTTCATTGACAGCTGCCCCAGGACGCCTAACCCCACGCTGATAAAAATCAATAGTTCTGGTCTCATTTTTCTTCTCCCATAAAATGCTTTTTATCTCAATCTCTTCCAAAACTTGATTAATTCTACCCCTGTTCGAAGAATAACCACTATTTTGTTTCCCGTCTGTTTTCCTTTTACCCTCGGGTAATGATTTACCCCTACCTGGCGCACAACATATCCTCTTTTCTTCGCTAAGATAAGCAATTCTGCGTTTATGAGAGCACCGGTGGATTTAAGGTTCAAGCTCTGAATCACCTCTCGTCGGAATAGCTTAAAGGCACAATCGATATCCAACACTTTCAGACCAAAGAGAAGTCTTATGGCTAAATTATAAAGTTTCGCATTAACTCGCCTGAGTAAGGGGTCCGCCCTCTTTATTCTGTAACCACAAACGATGTCGGCGTCTTTTATTGATGCCGTTAGCTTTGGTAGTTCCTTTATGTCGAACTGCCCATCTGCATCAGTAAAAAAAACCAAATCTCCTTTTGCTGCCTTAAATCCACTTCGCAGAGCTGTTCCATAGCCTTCATTGAAAGGGTGGTGAATGACGACAATTTCTTTGTGCATCCTTGCCAGTTTATTAGCTATTTTTCCTGTATTGTCTTTACTTCCATCGTCAACAACGATAATTTCATACTGATTGGTAAGGGCAGGCAAAAATTTTAAAATTGAGCTTATAACAGCTTCGATATTTTCTCCCTCGTTAAATGCAGGGAGGATGACTGAAATGCTTTCTCTCATTTTTGTTCATTCTCTATTGGAAAGGAGGACCTCACCCCCCTTTCTATCCAGGATGTGGACAGGGATTTTTTGGAGTTTTCCCTTTACCTTATTGTAGTTTTTCTCACTCATCAAACAGTAAACCCTTTTCTCTGAACTTAAAAAGATGATAAGGTGATCTTCATCCTCAATTCCTACTACGGGAGAGTTAGAATAGTATATCAGGCTCGGATTAAATGTCATAAATTTTTTCTCTGAGGATGGATAATCTCCTATCCTCTCCCCAGGCTGGAGTACTGAAGTGAGTTTGTTGGCTAAGAACTTCGTGGGTTTAAAAAATTCCGCCTTAGGAAGAACCTGCCCTGTGAGAATCCAGATCAAGAAGCACATTGTTCCTATCATCATTCCCAAGGAGAGAGCAGGTTTTTTATAAAAGAAGGCAGAAAAGGAAATGCCCCCTCCTATGATTAATCCTATGATCATCAGGATGATGTCCTGTCCAAATAGCTCATATTCGACCGGAAATGTCGGTCTTGCTATTAATATTATGACGAAAAACAAGATTATAAGGAGAATGAAGAATAAAGCAAAAGAGGCTATCATCCCCTTGTTATGATGTTTGCCTTTTTGTGAAAGGAAGTCATCCCAGAGCTTTCCTACGGAAAGGGAAGCTGCCGGATAAAGGGGAAGAATGTAGCCAGGAAGTTTGCTTTTCGCCGAGGAGAAAAACAAAAACACTACGCTAAACCAAAGCAGGATCAAAAGGGATTTTTCCCCTTCCTCGTTGTTCCGCCATTTTCTGAAAGAGATTAGGTGGACGAAAGAGCAGGGGAGAAAGCTGCTCCAGGGGAAAAATCCAAGAAATAAAACCGGGATAAAGTAGTAAACAGGTCCTGTATGTCCCTCAAAGGGAGTTAGAAACCTTGCTATTGTTCGCTGAAGAAAGAAGTTATTTATGAATGTATCTCCATATCGTATTAATTCAATGATATACCAGGGAGAGGCAATACCGAGGTAAATGATAATTCCGCGAAATAACATCATCCTTTTTATCTGGCGAAGTTTTCCAGTTAGCAACAGGTAAAGTCCAATAATTAGGGCGGGAAGAAGGATTCCTATAGGTCCTTTGGTCAAGGTTGCCAGGGCCATAAAGATAAAGGATAATAAATAGTACCATCTCTTGTTGGGAATCTTATCTCCAAGATAGAAGAACAAGAGGGAAAGGCTAATGAAAAAGCTCAAAGGCACATCAAGCAGGGCTAATCGAGATTGGATGATGTATTGTAGGTTTGTAGCCAGGATCAGCCCTGATAAAAACCCAGCTCTTTTATTGAAGATATTCTTTCCCAGAAAGTAAACGGCGATTACCCCTCCTATGCCAAATAGGGCAGACCAAATCCGAGTGGTAAACTCGCTACAGCCGAAAATTCGGAAGGTGATGGCAGTTAGCCATGTATATAAAGGAGGCTTATCAAACCATGGTTGATAGTTAAAGTGGAGGGTAATCCAATCGCCGAGCTTCAATACCTCCTTGGCGACCTCGCCGTATATTGGCTCGTCCATATTCCATAAACTTGACTCTCCAAGCTTAAAGATGAATAAATATATCGAAATGGCTATTAAAATGAGAATTAAGAATCTGTCTCTATGAAGCACATTTTTAAAGAGTTTCCTTGCTTCTCTCATAATGAGCTCTCTAAGGGAAGATTTAATTGTAAATCTATCAAATGTCCCTCTCCTTTTGCATAAGGATTATCTGATAGGTTAAATATTTTTCAAATGTCTCTCTCTTAAGAGGGACTATATTATTTCTGATAATTTGGCGGATCGTTCCTCCCTTTAATCGAATTTTCAAAAATAAGATAAGAAGCCAATATATAGGTCGCAGGTGGACTTGCAAAGCGGTTAAGATGCAGTTTAAGACTGGCTTAATAT
>CAYSEE010000016.1:0-9939 GCA_964429955.1 uncultured Clostridia bacterium
GATCTTACTAAGCATCCTCGCTTTGGTGAGCAGGCGACCAAATTCTTAGAAGTTATCAACAGGCCTGACGCCCTCCGGCTCATTAACTGGATCGGACATTGGCTACCCAAATCTCATCCCTTAGTGCTGTATGTCTCAGGTCTCTATGACAAGGAGGACTTTACCATTCTTGATATAGAGAGCATGGGGCTGTTTAGCCGGCCTATCATATTAATTGGCATAGCTCAACTCTCAGGCGATGATATATTGATCACTCAGTACTTTTTGCGCAACATAGCTGAGGAGCCTTCTGTCTTAGCTGGATTTCTCTCACAGGTGAGGGGAAACTGTGCCTTTATAACGTTTAATGGACGAAATTTCGACATACCCTACATAAAGGAGAGGCTGATATATTACGGGATGAGGGCGAACCTTGATGTGCCCAATTTTGACGTGCTTTACTTTTCAAGACGTGCCTGGAGGGAGAAGCTTCCCAACTGTAGATTGACCACCTTGGAGAAGTATCTACTTAGGATAAGGAGAAAGGACGACGTTCCAAGCGCTTTAGTTCCCGAATTTTATGAGACATATCTAAGAACAGGAAATATAGGCCCGGTAATCCCCATAATTGAGCACAATAGACAGGACCTCATCACCCTGGCAAATATCTTCTCAAGGCTATGCGAGGAATGGGGATAATGGATATAGGAAGAATAATAAGCTCGCTCAAGGAAGAAGTCTGGTATCGGGATCGTATAGAATTTATTGAGATTTTACCTCCCAGAAAGGCCATTTACGGAAAGTTAAAGAAGGAGCTACCTTACAATATCAAAAGTTATCTGTCGGGAAGGAAGATTAAACTTTACTCTCATCAATGCAGGGCCATAGACACCATAAGGAAGGGAAAGAACACCGTTATAACCACACCAACAGCTTCGGGAAAGACATTTGCCTTTAACATCCCCATCTTTGAAAGGTTGCATTACGATAAAGATGCCACCGCCCTTTATCTTTATCCCACCAAGGCCCTTTCCAACGATCAACTCAAGGTGATAAGAGATTTCGAGAGAGAAGCGGGGATCCCTGTGAGGGCAAATGTATACGATGGCGATACTTCCCCAAGCTCAAGGTCAAGAATCAGAGAGACTTCCAGGATAATAATAACCAATCCCTATGCCCTTCATCAATACCTTCCCTATCACCATAAATGGGAGAAGTTCCTTAGCCATCTGAAGTTCGTCGTTATAGATGAGGCGCATAAATACAGGGGTGTTTTTGGGTCAAATGTGGCCTTTTTGATCAGGAGGCTGCGAAGAATATGTAGTTTTTATGATTCCAAACCGCAATTTATCCTCTCCACGGCTACTCTTGCTAATCCCGTTGAGTTTTCCAAAAAATTGGCCGGCCTTGATTTTACCATAACTGCCGGGGATTCCTCACCACGAGGAAAAAAGTACTTTATCTTCTATAATCCCTATTTTGATGGGATAGGTATGCTCTCCACTCACCAGGAGGCCAAGAATTTGTTTCTATCTTTCATAAGAAATAATCTCCAGACTTTGTGTTTTACCGTATCGAGAAAGATGGCCGAGTTGATAGCCTCCTGGTCGAAAAAGGAGCTTAAGGCCTCTGAGCCACATCTTGTGGATAAAATTACCGCCTACAGGGCAGGATATCTTCCCGATGAAAGGAGGAAGATCGAGAGTAATTTTAAAAATGGAGTTTTAAGGGGGCTGACCTCCACCAATGCCTTGGAATTGGGGATAGATATAGGCTCTTTGGACAGCGTTATAATTTCAGGTTATCCGGGGACGCTCATATCAACGTGGCAGCAGGCGGGGAGAGCTGGAAGGAGGGCTGAGGAGTCCATTGTTACGCTGGTTGCCTTTCAAAATCCGTTGGACCAATATCTTATAAGACACCCTAAGATGCTTTTCGGTAAATCTTACGAACATGCGATAATTGATTTGTCGAATCCATATATACTTTCTGGACATTTGATGTGTGCTGCATCTGAGCTACCCATCAAGGTAGAGGAGGATAAGCTATATTTTGGAAAAGACTACGAAAATATATTAAAATTGTTAGGGCAGCAGAGTTTGCTTCAGCCCACACCGAATGGCTGGGTATACTCGGGAAAGGGCAGGGCGGTCGACGTGGTCCAGCTGAACAACATCTCCTCCGATATCTTTAAAGTCATCTGCGAGAAGGATGTGTTGGAGACGATGGATCGAACGCAGGCCTACAGGGAGGCACATAAAGGAGCAGTCTTGCTTCATCAGGGGGAGACATACGTGGTGGAGGATTTGGATCTAAAAAATTTGTTCATCTACGTGAAAAAGAAGGATGTGGACTATTACACCCAGTCTATGAAGGTGGTCGATATAGAAATTTTGGATGAGATTGAGAACAAAAAAGTTAACGAGCTTGTCTTCTCGCTGGGTAGGGCAAGGGTAACAGAGGAGTATGTTGGGTACAAGATAATGAAGTATGATAAGGTCATAGGGATGGAAGGGCTTTTTCTTCCTCCTCTGAATTTTGACACAATGGCGCTTTGGTTCACCATTCCAGAGAAGGTAAGAGAGAGGGTGAAGAAAGAAGGGCTAAGTTTTGAAGGTGGCCTGCATGGCGCTGAACATGCGATGATCGGGATGATGCCCTTTTACGTTATGTGTGAACGATGGGATATCGGGGGTGTGTCCTCTCCTAATCATCCAGACACGATGAGGCCGACGATTTTTATCTATGATGGGTTTGAAGGGGGAATTGGGCTGATGGAGAAAGCCTTTGATTTGATTATTGACGTGCTTGAGGTGACCTACGAACTTGTAAGGGATTGTAGGTGCCAGGAGGGCTGTCCTGCTTGCATATACTCCCCTAAGTGTGGCAATGACAACAGACCCTTAGATAAAAGGGCGACAACGATGATACTGGAGGGACTACTTGCCCGGGTTAAATCTTCAGCAGTTTATCAAGCTCGGGATAGTTTCCCTCCCTCAGGGGGCCAAGAAGGGCGAGATTTAAATTCCTCTCCTGAAAGATATTCTTAGCCACTCGTCTTATATCCCTTCGAGTAACCTTCTTGATTTTCCCTATTATCTTTTCCGGGGGTTCAATTCTTTCTCGGAGTAGTTCCTGCTTCCCAAGGGAGTAGGCGATACCGCTTGAGCTCTCTAAGCTTAAGGTGATCTTCCCCGTAAGGTAATTCTTGGCCCTTTGTAGCTCCTCTCTACTCACCAGCTCCTCGCGCAATCCTTTAAATTCCTCCAAAATCGCCTTAATGGCTTGCTCTATATTTTTCAAATCCACGGCAGCCTGAGCTAATAAAGTGCCTGTATCCATAAAGGTTTCGTATCCGGAGTCAATGGCATAGGCTAAGCCAAGCTTCTCCCTTACTTTAATGAAAAGGCGCGAGCTTGAGTTCTCGCCCAGGATGGTGTTTAAGACCTGAAGGGCATAGCGGTCCGGATGTTTAGTATGAATGAAGGTACGAACGCCCAGACAAAGATGAACCTGGTCAATTTTTCTTGAGCAGGCTTTGCTTTTCGGCTTTATCTGATCTTCCCTCACCCTTAGCCATCCATTTCCCCTTTTACCCTTCATCTGTCCAATGGAGCTGGTGATCAAGGAAGCCGTCTTTTCCGGCTGAACCCTTCCTGCTACAGCTATCACCAGATTATCAGGGGTATAATATCTCCGCCAGAAGCGAAGAAGATCCTCCCTCTTTAATTTTCTCACCCTTTCCTTGGTTTCGATGATATCCCAACCTAAGGGATGATCACCATAAAGGAGGGAAAAATATAGTCTTGATACATATTCATCCGGGGTATCCTGGATGGAGTTGATCTCCTCTATGATCACTCTTCGTTCACGTTCAATTTCCTCCTCATCCAATTTTGAATGACAGATTATATCGGTTAAAAGGTCAACCCCCAGAGGCAAATATTTGCTGGGCACCTTTACGTAAAACCCCGTGAACTCCTTGCCCGTGAAGCCATTGAATGAGCCACCTACATTGTCCACGGTGGAGGCAATGGCTAAGCTATCCGGCCGCCTTTCCGTTCCCTTAAAGAGCATATGTTCTAAAAAATGGCTTATCCCCATAGTTTCCCTCGTCTCATACCGTGAGCCCACCCCTACAAAGACAAATATGCTTACTGCTTTTGTCTCCCGCATTGGCCAGATTATTATACGAAGCCCGTTTTTTTCCACAATTCTTTTGTACATCTCCTGCTCCTCCCTAATACTTTAGCAAAATTTAGTTAAAAGGCAATTTTTTCAGCTTAAACTAAAATCGTAATCAACGAAATCTCAGACTAACCTGTTTACATTTTGGGTAGTTTTTCCTTGAATTCATCACCCTTTTACTTTCTAAAATAAAAACAAGTTAAAAGACCCCTTTCAACGAAAAATACCCCAAAAATCCCTCAAAGACTTTCGGGTTAAGGCTTACTTTCAATTTTTCCAGGAGTTGACAATTTTGTAAAAAGTTGTATAGTTACAATTGTATATACATTTATATGACTGTTTGGCTTAATGAATAACCCTCCTTTTGCGTAGATATAAACTCTAAATTTTAATTATAGAGGAAATAAATGCCTTTATTAGATAAGAGCTCACCTATTCCCCTTTATCATCAATTAGCTGAAGAATTAAGGAAGCAAATAGAGAGTGGGGAGTGGCCACTTCATACCCTCATACCTTCAGAAACGCAGTTATGCAAAAAATATGGAGTTAGTCGAGGAACAGTAAGACAAGCTTTGATTGAACTGATGAGAGATGGTCTGATATATCGAAAGCAAGGACAGGGCACTTTTGTGGCCAAACTCAGAGTAATCCAGCCAGTAAGCAGGTTTTATAGTTTTGCTCAGGATATGATGGAAAAGGGACTTGAGCCTTCCTTAAAGTTAATACAAAGCGAGATAATCTATCCTAATGCAGCTATTAGAAAAGCTCTGGAGTTAATAGAGGAAAAGAAGGTTTATAAAATAGTGCGGGCCAGATTGGCTAATGGGGAACCGGTGCTTCTGGATATTTCTTACTTAATAGAGGAGCTATTTCCGGGGTTAGAGAAGGAGGATTTGGCTACTACTCCTCTTTATGACCTTATAATAAGGAAATATAAGGTGAGAATATCCCGTGCTCGAGAGACCTTCGAGCCCATCCTGGTAGATAAGTTTGAGGCGAGGCAACTTAACATATCCGTTGGTTCCTTAGCTCTTTTGGTGAAACGAACAGTATATACCGAAGACAGGCCCTTCGAATTTCGAAGAACCGTGGTTCGAGGCGATAAATGCACCTATTCTATAGAGCTTATCTAATCCTGGATAGAGGCAATAGGCGGAGGGAAATTAAAACTGAGGATGGGCTAAAGGAAAAAGTAAAATTACACAAAAAGGAGGATTAAAATGGAGATGACCGAAGAGGTAAAAAAAAGATGCACAGAACTGGTTGAAAAGTCCAAAGGGGTTGTCCGGGAGGCATTTGAAAAGTTCAATCCATCTGAGATGGCTATCACGTGGACAGGTGGAAAGGACAGCACCACGAACCTATGGATAATTCGTCAGGTTTGCCTGGAGGATAACATCGACCTTCCACACGTCATAACAATTGACGAGGGTGATGCCTTTCCTGAAATTACGGACTTCCTTATAAGGATCTCCAAAAAATGGAACATAGATCTTAAGTGGCTCTGCAATTTTGACGTGCTCAAATGCTGTCAAAGCCACTTAGGTAACACTGTTAAGGTGAAGGATTTAAACGAGCGAAATCAAGCTGAACTAAAGCGAATTGGATTTAAAGAGGATTCATTTACCTTTGAGGCCGAATCCTATGCAGGTAATCATCTGATGAAGACGGTCGTGCTCAATCAGTTCATCGAAGAAAATAACATAAAGGCCTTGTTTATGGCCCTTAGATGGGATGAGCAGCCGGCAAGAAAACATGATGATTACTTTATGAAAAGAGAAGGTGGCTACTTGATGCCCGAGCACACTCGAGTACAACCTATCTTACATTTCACGGAAAGGGATATATGGAACAACA
This sequence comes from uncultured Clostridia bacterium, assembly GCA_964429955.1. Taxonomy (GTDB): domain Bacteria; phylum Aerophobota; class Aerophobia; order Aerophobales; family B47-G16; genus CAYSEE01. The sequence goes on from CAYSEE010000016.1 coordinate 6,025, forward strand.
TCAAGCTCCACAATATTCCATACTGTCCACTTTATGAGATAGGTTATCGCTCCTTAGGGGCAAGGACCACCAGTAATCCAGGAGCAGTTGGAGTGCCTGCCTGGGAGCAGGATCTTGAGCACACACCTGAGAGAGCTGGTAGAAGACAGGACAAGGAAAAGAGTATGGATAGACTACGCAAGTTGGGGTATATGTAAAAGTTAGGTTAATTTAATTTTATCCCAAGTTTATTGTTCTGAGTATTTCCAGATAATCAAGGAGGAGAGGGTCGGGACGACATTGGCTTTGGTCCGCGATCCTCTCCCAAAGCAAACCTCCTACTTGCTATTCCTTTATATAGTTCTACATAGCGGGATTTAAAGTATATCCAAGGGGAGAGACTACGAGACCAAAATAGAAGAGAATAATTTTCTCGTTAAATAGAATTATTTTTGATGAAGGGAGAATTAAATGAGAGGAAATCGGTACGGCGTAACTTTTTATAATCCATCAAAGGTCTATAACGGGTATACTTTGTTTGCTCCGTTGGGATGTAAGGATACATGGTTGATCGATATGGAGGGGCGAATTGTTCATCACTGGGCAATGCCTGAGAGACCCGGATGCTATGGGAGACTTTTACCCAATGGCCATTTGCTCTATGCTTGTAGAGCTGACGCTGAGGAGAGGGAAAAAGCAGGCGCTCCCAAACTCTCGGGTCACGGAGGAATAATACGGGAGGTGGACTGGGACAATAATCTGATATGGGAGTATAAGGACCCATTTTTACATCATGACTTTTGCCGTATGGAAAACGGGAATACTATGGTTCTCAAGTATGTGGAAGTTCCTCATGAAATTATGGTCAAGGTCAAAGGTGGTGTTCCAGGAACTGAGGATAATGGAAAAATGTGGTGTGACGCTATTAATGAGGTTACCCCTGAAGGAGAAGTGGTGTGGGAGTGGCTCTCATACGAGCATTTAGATCCTGTAGAGGATAGCATCTGTCCTTTATGTCCCCGTAAAGAGTGGACACATGCTAATACCTGTGTTGTTCTTCCCGATGGGGACGTCCTTACCTGTTTTCGTCAGACTGACACCGTTTGTATCATTGATAAAAAAACGGGCGATATTAAGTGGCGATGGGGTCGGGGCTTGGGAGAGCTGGCACATCCCCATGATCCGCATCTGCTACCCAATGGGAATTTCCTGATATTTGATAATGGGTATCACCGTGCCGGCGTTGAGTTAAATTCCTCAATGGTAATTGAGCTTAATCCCAAAACCAAGGAAATAGAGTGGGAGTATCGCAGTGATCCGGTAACTGATTTCTACAGTGCAGTTTGTTCTGGTGCCCAGCGGCTACCCAATGGCAACACTTTAATTTGTTCAACTACACAGGCGCGAATTTTCGAGGTAACTTCTAAGGGAGAGATAGTCTGGGAATATATTAGCCCATTTTATGGAAAGATAGAATTTGGAATTATCAACTGGATATTCAGAGCCTATCGCTATGGCCCTGAATATGAGGGCTTAAAAGGAAAAACGCTTTCTCCAGAGAAATTTGAATCATGGAATAGGGTCTATAGCTCAGCTGCTTTTCAGGGATAGTTATATTTTCCTTGTGATAAAAATTGCGAAGGAGGTAAAAAGGCAAGATGAAATATATAGGGCATGGTGGCAAGGAAATCGTAGAAAGGGTGATATCTTCACCCTCAGAGGCAAAGGAGCATATTAAGGGATTGAAAAAGGTAGCTGTCAGCGGACGAATTGCCAGAGAATGCATTGACCTCGCCTATGGCTTTTTTACTCCATTAGAGGGTTTTATGAATAAAGAAGATGTAGAATCAGTATGTGAGAAGATGAGCCTGGCAGACGGTACTCTCTGGTCCATTCCAATTGTGTTTGACATTGGGGGCGAGGAGATCAAGGAAAAAGGGATCAAGGAAGGAGATACCATTCTTCTTGTTTATCGTGACAAAGCTTTGGCCACTTTGGAAGTAGAGGAGATTTTTAACTATGACAGAGTAAAAATGGAGCAAGCTGTATTGGGCACAACCGATGAAAAACACCCCGGGGTAAGAATGCTTAATAAGCTGAAGGACACATTCATCGGAGGAAAAATTACATTAGTAAATATTCCTAAGTTTAACCCACCTTTTGATAGATTCTGGTATACACCTATAAGGCTGCGGGAGGAGTATAAAAAGAAGGGTTGGAAGAGGGTAGTAGCCCATCAAACTCGAAATGTCCCTCACAGTGGTCATGAATGGCTCATGAAGGGAGCCTGGTTTTCCGCCAATGGGGAACTGCCCGTGGAGAAACTGCAAACGGGAATACTGGTAAACTGCATAATTGGGCCCAAACGAACAGGGGATTATATAGATGAGGCCATTGCTTTGTGCCACCAGAGATTACATGAGGCCGGATATTTTAGAGATGATATACATATGGTCTCCATCGCCTTATGGGATATGAGGTACGCTGGACCAAAAGAAGCGATCTTTCATGCTATTTTGAGGGAGAACTTAGGATGCACCCATCATATGTTTGGTAGAGACCACGCTGGTGTAGGTAGCTTTTACGATCCATATGATGCCCACAGGATATTTGACCAAATTCCCGAGGGCAGCTTAACTATCAAGCCAGTGCGTATCCTGGAATGGTGGTATTGTCCAGTATGTGGAGAGGTGACTTACTCCGGACTATGTGGGCATAGTAAGGAAAGACAGCCCTTTAGTGGGACTATGATTAGGAGTATGGTCCAGGACAAGGTAAGGCCCACCAGGCTCATCTTCAGGCCAGAGGTATTTGATATGGTAATGGAATGCGCTGATAAATACGGCTTTGGCTCTCCCTTCTGCACGGAGGAATACCTTACTAAGAGACAGCCTGTATTTGAGCTTCCAGAACTGTAAAAGGGAAATCCAATAAAAAGCTCGCATGAGACTTAAGGAGGTAAAAATGGCTGAAGGAACATATCCTATTAATATATGGATTAACGAGGAAAGATACGAGAAACTGCAGGAAGCTGGCCTGTCGAATATGGCTAAGGATGTATTAGCAGGGATGAAGGTACTCCAGCTGCAATGCACAGAAAAGCAAAAGGATAAAATTTTAAAGCTCTACCCAATGGCAAAGTTTGACACCGCTACTACTAAAAGCATTGAGCTACTCCCGGCAGAGGCAAAGAACAAGATGTTTGATCTGGCCATTAAGAGAAAAAGCTTGGACATTATGGAGGAGTTCTTAGAAAGTGTAGGATAGCCGGGATAAATGTGAGTTAAAGATCGATATTTTGACAGAGCAAAATATTCTTCGTTTCGGATAGGGGTGACCCTAATTCCCCCTTGCAGGATAAGAAAAGATAACTTGGAGACTGAAAAGAGGTGGTTAATATGAAATATCCACCATGTGGTCGCTTTTGTGAAGTTTGCCAGAGCAAAGATCTCTGTGGAGGTTGTGTAGAGACCGAGGGTAAGCCATTTCACCTAAAAGGAAAAGTCTGTCCTCTTTGGGAATGTGCCCAAAAGAACAATATAGAAGATTGTGCTCAATGCTCAAAATTTCCCTGTGAAAAATTTCTCAATTATTACAATCCAGCGTATGGCAAGAAGAGCGTACTTCCCTATGTTGGCTTAGTTTTCATAAGGAAAAAACTCGGAACGGAAGAATGGAAAAAATGGGCAAGAATTAATAAAGAATAGCCCGCGTAGATAAAAGTTTATGAAAGGTACAAGATAAGGCCGGAAAGGAGGTGAGAAAATAAGTAGGCTGAAGGCTTTTAAAGGACAAACTGAGTTGCAAGGAGGCAAAAAATAATGAAAGCAAGAAAAATTGCAATAGCTATAGCAGTTGGGTTATTGGTATGTATAGCATTTACTCAATTAGCTTTTGGATGGCCCTCAGTATATCCTACAGGAGTGACCATTTATG
>CAYSEE010000017.1:0-9864 GCA_964429955.1 uncultured Clostridia bacterium
AATGCTGGGGTTGGTACCCATGAAATTTTCACCACAGGTTTTGACATAGAGCCATATAGTATCCCGGGTAAAGACAGTGTATGGGATACTTGGGAACAATGGATAGGGAAACTACCTGAGAAGTTTAATGAAACACCAAGAAAAAGAGAGGCAAATACGGGATTTATGGCGCAAATTTGACTACAAATAACATTTCTGTTACAATTATTGCTGGTTAATAATCTACAATATCGAAGGAGACACTTGAGGCTTCGAGGAGGCTCTCTTTGGAAGGGAGAATACCAAATCTGGATTAAAGTGAAAGATATTCATTTGTGACAATGAAACATTCACTAAAAACAGGATTTAGCTTTGGTTTAACCTCGGGGATAATCACAACACTTGGACTAATTGTAGGCTTGCATTCTGGCACTCATTCAAAACTTGTGGTTATTGGTGGTATATTGACAATAGCAATAGCAGATGCGTTTTCAGACGCATTGGGTATTCACATTTCTGAGGAATCTGCGAATGAACATACTCCAAAGGAGATATGGGAATCAACGCTCTCAACTTTTGTAGCTAAATTTCTTTTCGCAATAGCATTTATTATTCCTATCCTATTTCTCCCACTCACCACAGCGATTATTGTGAGTATAGTTTGGGGGCTATCTTTATTGGGAATTTTTAGTTCCTATATTGCTAAGGAACAAAAAGTAAAACGCTGGAAAGTAATTATGGAGCACTTGTTTATCGCATTAGCAGTCATAGGTATAGCACACTATGTTGGTGATTGGATTAGCTCAACATTTGGTTAGGAATTCTTACAATTTCAACTATGCTTTTGAATGGGTTAGCAAGAGGTCAAGCAAAACTTGGCCTCTTTTATTTTATAAGGTGAAGAAAAGGTAGAAAATTGACTAATATGAAAAAATATATGCCAGTAATGATAGCAAGCTTTATCTGGATATGGCCAGCTATACTTATTAAGATGTTGAGCTTCTACTTTGACGATTATACCCAGAACTTTTACAGGTACCTTGCAGGAAGCTCTATTCTGATAATAATAAACCTCTTCTATCATAAAAAAGAATTTCTTCGCTCTTTGAAAAGAATTCCCACGTTTATCCTTCCCACAATTTTATTATTTATACATCAGATAGCATTTGTCGCTGGAATACGTATGCTTGCACCAACCATAGCTGTTCTCATCGGCAAGTCAAGCGTATTATTTACAATTCTTTTTTCCTTCATATTTTTTTCTGATGAGAGAAGAATTATAAAATCAAAGTCATTTATATTTGGTTCATCATTAGCTATTATCGGCGTCTGTGGAGTTATAATCGGAAAGGGTAATTTATATCTTGATGGTTTTAACCTCGGGACAGTGCTAATTTTAATGGCTTCTCTTTGCTGGACCCTCTACACCATAATGATGAAACCTATAGTTAAGGAAATAGATCCTTTTGTATCAGCCGGTATTGTTTTTTCACTATCTTTACCGTTATTTTTCGTATCCACATTGCTATTTGGCGATATAAAAGCACTATATGTCGCTCCCAAGAGCATAATTTTTATCCTATTTTTATCAGGGATATTCTGTGTAGGCATAGGGAATGCCCTTAATTATAAGAGCATAAAACTTATTGGAACGACAATTACCTCAAATCTTATCTTGGTGACACCATTATTTACGGCGATATTCTCCTACCTTATTCTCAAAGAAGTTCTAACTCCCTATCAGATCTTATCCGGAATTATCCTCTTAATCGGATGTTATGTGTTGATGAGTAGAGGAAATCGTTTGTTGGAAGAGACCTGAGCGCAAAAGCTAAGGAGATTTGATCTTCTTTTGTCCCAGTTTAGTAATGAGATAGCTTCTCCTTTCCATTAGGTACATATTGAACGTTTATGCTCTTATAATAGTCTTTTTTCGCCCTCAATCTTTTTTATTTCGGTAATGTCCTGCGTAGCTTCCAAGCATCCGAGATAATTTCCCTCTTTATCCCGTACCGCAAAATACCGGATGTAAATCAGACGTTCTTTATTTTTTATCCAAAATTCTGCTATGTCCCTGTGAGCTTTTTTGAAATCATCCAGAATTTGATTAACAACATGGATGCTTTTGTGTGGATGACACTGTTGAACTTTGCGACCAATTACGGCGTGAGTCCTGGGAAAAATCCGCCTTTCTTCTTTATTGAAATATCTAACTTTATCATCCTTGTCCACAAAGGAAATCTCCACGGGTATAGAATCTAAAATTGCCTCGAGTTCTTGTTTAGTAAGATTTTCAATCATTTTCACCCCTCCTTTTCGAATTGCTCCTTGCTTGCGCCGCAGACGGGACATACCCAATTTGCGGGCAGTCCCTCAAAAGGTATTCCCGGAATTATTCCGCCGTCTGGATCTCCTTTTTTCGGATCATAAATGTATCCACAAACTGTGCATATATACCTGGCCATATCACTATCTACCTTTTTACTCTTTTCCTTTATATAGGTTGGAGCAGTTTCAGGGGCTCTACCTCGTTTTATCTCATGATAAAAGGCGTAGGTCATAGGAACCCCTTCCTTGATGCTTTCCGCCTCCACCAATTTTCCTGCAAAAATAGTATGGGTTCCCACATCCATCTCCTTAATCACTTGAGCCTCCAGATAAGCCAAAGTGTTGTCCAGAACTAAAGGAGCTCCTGTCTTACCAATTTTGTAATTTACCTGGCTGAATTTATCTATTTCTCTACCCGACTTGAAGCCAAAGCGACCAATAAAACTCATAGGGGTATCCTCTGAGAGAACAGAAGCAGCAAAAACACGACTCTCTTCAATAAATTGGTGAGTGAAGTTTTTTTTATTGATGCTCACAGCAATTGTAGGTGGTTCGGATGTAACCTGGAAGAGAGTATTGGCAATTTGTCCGTTTATTTTGCCCTTTCTCTTTGAACTAATTATATATAGACCGTAGCTTACCTTGTACAGAGCCTTAAGATTCACTTATATCCTCCTGAAAATATTTTATAAGCGATGATTTAAAATATTAACTATCTTTTCCATAGGTCGTGAATGCTGCAATATTCACGAACATTAATTTTTTCTTTTTTTACAGAGAATTCTGCTTCGGGTAGATTTCCAGGGGAGAGAAATTTGTGGCAAACTTCACCGTTGGCTTCAACTTCAATCCATTCAATATAATGCTTTTCTTCCATTGGATGGGGTATGGAACCTACTTTCACTTTAACTCCCTTGTCCGTCTTTTGGATTACAGGAAGGTGTTTTTCTTTTCCCTTCCCCTCTGTCTTTTCTTCCATAAGTTTCATCGGCTTTCCACAGCAAACAAGTTGTCCTCGACCCTGGTGTAGAACCTCTACGATATTTCCACATACCTCACACTTATAAACCTGTAATTTTTGAGTCATTTTACGCCCTCTTTTATTATATTTTTTCAATATCCTCCAGTAGTGTTTGAAGGTCATCCTCGTGCTCTACTTCATCCTCAAGAATCTTCACTATCATATGATAGGTAATTGGGTCTTTGTCTTTGGTAGTCTCAAGCAATTTATTATAGATACCAATAGCGCACCGTTCACCTTTTACGTTTTGTTCGAGTACAGTCTTTGTGGATGGATCTTCTGGAGGCTCATAGCCACAGTTAGTCATCTTGTACCAATCCTCTGGCTTAAGAATAGGCGTTGCTTCGAGTTGTAAAATTCTATCTACGAGCATTTCTGCATGTTTGAGTTCATCCGCTGCATGTTCTTCAAGCTCGGCAACTGCAGCTTGCCGCATAGGTCCTCTGATGACTTTTGCCCCTATCCAATACTGGTAGTAAGCAAGCCATTCATCTGCGAGTGCCCTATTGAGCATTTCCTTAAGCTCATCTACCTTCAAGCCTACGATTTCCTTTCCCTTTGTCCCCATTTTAACCTCCTTTTTACATTTTTGTGCCCTTTTATGAAACTTATAGGCCATTTATTGCTGCATTTTAGTGCACGAAGTTTTATCTCGTCATAAGAATAAGAGATCGGCTCTACGTTATCTTTAATTCACTGGGCAATTTCTGTTCCATTTGGAAAAGTCTCCAATTCTGACAAATTTTCTTATCAGGCTTGATTGACACTTCCCCAAAAAATCGTATTATACTGGTAGAATCTGAATTTTTCTATATTTTAGGCTACCATTCGAGACGGTGATGTATAAAGGTTGAAATATGAAAACGGGCATAGCAAATCTTCCTCTTCATTATTGCAGGGCTCCCACCTGGCTTTTTTCCAGAATGAGGGAGTTAGCTAAGCAGATCACCATCGCTATTGTAAGCGATTTCGGCCCAGAGGAAATGTTAAGGAGGCTTTCCGATCCCTTTTGGTTTCAGGCCTTTGGATGTATTCTTGGATTTGACTGGCACTCATCGGGGCTCACCACCACCGTGTGTGGAGCATTAAAGGAGGGAGTAAGGGGATTAGAGAAAGATTTAGGGATCTTTGTAGCCGGAGGCAAAGGGAGGGTCTCACGACAAACCCCATTAGAAATTGAGAAATTCGCCGAAAGACATCCCATCTCCGTAGATCCTCAGGATTTAATTTACAGCAGCAAGATGGCGGCCAAGGTCGACAGCACTGCCCTCCAGGATGGCTACCAGCTTTATCATCACTGCTTTATCTTTACCAGAAATGGCTCCTGGGGTGTAATTCAACAAGGAATGAACGAGGTCACCAGATATGCTCGCAGATATCACTGGCTAAGCGAAGATCTCAAAAGTTTCGTCTGTGAACCTCACCATGCTATCTGTTGTGATCGGAGGGGAGAAGCCTTAAATATGATAGCCCGGGAAAGCGAGGAGGCAAGAGCGCTCACCACTGCCCTTTCTAAGGAAAAGCCCGATAAGGTGATCTCTGAGGTGAAAAAACTTAAAGAGTTAAACCTTCCCCCTGCTCATCGCCCGTTTATTCAGAGTTTGCGTCTGAGCCTTTTTGAAAAGAATTTGATAAAAATCTATGAAAGACAGCCAGCTAACTTCGAGGAGCTTCTTGGATTAGGAGGAGTTGGTCCCAAGACGATGAGAGCCTTAGCTCTAATTTCTGAGCTAATCTACGGGACGAACTTAAGTTTTCGAGATCCGGTTAAATACAGCTTTGCTCACGGCGGCAAAGATGGTTATCCCTATCCTGTAAATCGGGAAAGATACGATAAATCCATTGAGGTTATGCAGCAGGCTATCTCGGAGGCTAAGATCGGCAAAAGGGAAAAAGTAGAGGCGTTAAAGAGACTAAGAAATATTTTTATTTGGTAAAAAACCTATTTTACCCTCAAACTCTACTTAGCGCCTGATCGATATCCTCGATAAGATCCTCAGCATCCTCAATTCCACAGGAAAGGCGAACTAACCCTTCGCTTATTCCCATTCTATTCCTTTCCTCTTTATTCAACCCAGCATGAGATGTGTTAAAGGGCATGCTCACAAGACTTTCCACTCCACCTAAGCTGGTCGCCTCTCTTATAATCTTTAAATTTCTCATAAACTCAAGTCCTGCCTTATCACCTCCCTTAATCTCAAAGCTAACCATTCCACTACAGCCTCTCCTGAGAAGAGAGCTAGCAAGCTCTTTTTGCGGGTAAGAGTTTAACCCTGGGTAGATCACTTTATTTATCTTTGGATGCGTTTCAAGATATTCAGCTATTCTTTGGCCGTTTTCGTTGTGGCGCTGCATCCTCAAGGAAAATGTCTTCAACCCTCTTTCTAAAAGAAAAGCTTGATGGGGGTCCATACTTCCGCCAAGTCTTGCCATCTTCTCCCATACCCTGTCAATCAGATCCTTTTTGCCTGCCGCTACTCCCGCGATGATGTCGCTGTGACCGTTAAGGTACTTAGTGGCGCTGTGAACTACTAAGTCAACTCCATAATCTAAGGGACGAAGATTGTAAGGAGTGAGAAAGGTGTTGTCGATGACAGTTATGAGGTTATGTCTTTTTGCGATTTTCACGACATTCGGCAAGTCCAGTATCTTCAGCAGGGGATTGGAGAGACTCTCAAAGAAAAGCAATTTAGTATTGGGTTTTATAAAAGCCTCTATTTTCTTCGGATTATCAGAGTCCACCAAGGTGCTCTCGATACCAAAATGAGGAAGATCTCGTTTTAAGAAAAGGCTACTGCCTCCATAAAGGTCAAAGGTGGAGATAAGATGATCGCCCTTTTCTAAAACGGAAAGCAGACTTGCTGCTACTGCTGCCATACCTGAGGAGAACGTTAAGGCATCCTCTGCTTTCTCCAGAGCCATTATCTTCTCTTCTACAGCTCTTCTGGTGGGATTTCCCTCACGGGTATATATGTTAACCCCCCTTTCTTTTCCTTCTAAGATCTTCTCATATTCCTTATCTGAGAGTAAAAAAGTCGAGCTCTGGAATATGGGCGTTACCACTGCCTTTACTACCTCATCGATGTACTCTCCTGAATGCACTGAGATCGTGGATATTCCTTTATACTTCATAACTTTCCTCCTTAAGGTTAAGTTATACCATTTGACATATCTTAGCCTAATTTTTTAAAAAAGTCCAATAAACGCTCTCGTTGAGCTAATGTGTTTCAAATTTGACATCTATCCACAAAAGCCGTATCATATCTATAATAGAGATAAGGAGGTAATTATCCAGATGAGTTTAAAAAGAGAAGAAATGGAGGAAAAAGGAATATTGCAGGTGACATCTTTAATGTATTTGGCTACACGCACAGCTCCCAAAGCCAGGGGAATGGATAATCTCATCATCGCTGTCTTCTCAGACCCAGAGAAAGAGGATTTAGCTCAAAAAATGGAGGAGATTGCCTCTCAAGGCTATCGATCGCACATTTTCTCACGGGATGCTCAAAATGTTCGTCAAGCGAAAGCAGTGCTAATTATCGGGACCAAATTGAAGCCTCGAGAACTTGACTGTGGATTCTGTGGATTTAAGAGCTGCGCTCAATGCGAGGAGAAAAGAGGACGGTGTGCCTTCGACCTTATCGATCTTGGCATTGCCCTGGGTTCAGCTGTCTCCGTGGCAGCAAATCACAGGGTCGACAACCGCATAATGTATACTGTCGGTTATGCTGCTGTAAAGTATAAACTCTTGGGTGAGAAAGTAAAGGTTGCTTTGGGTATTCCTTTATCCGCCACAGGGAAAAATATCTTTTTCGATCGTAAGTAAGATATTGAGGAGGACATGCTTCGCATTTCCCCGATACCTTAAAATAAAATAATATAGGGAGAATAAACAATGATCAGAAAAGCAGCGATGGAAGGTTTACTTTTGGTTTTGTTTTTAGCGCTCGGTATAGGTGTAACTATAGCTCAGCAGACCTCGGAAAAGATGCCAAAGGTAGCTATCTTTGATTTACAGGAGATCTTTGGCGAGTATCAAAAAACAAGGGATTTACAGGCAGAATTTGAGAGACAATGTCAACAGAGTTTGGCTAAAATCGATGAGAAAAAGGAGGAGGTAGAAAAGTTAAAGAAGGAATTGATAGCCCAGGAAATGATACTTACCGAGCCCGCTAAAGAGGAAAAAAAGAGACAGCTGGAGGACAAAGAAAAAGAACTCCAGGACCTAATTCGATCTGTCCAAAAGGAGATAGAGGAGAAAAAACGGGCCTATACAAATGCGATAATAAATGATATCTTCTCAATATGCCAGGTTCTTAAGGAGGAGGAAGGATACGACCTTATTTTGGAGAAAAGCTCTGTGCCCGATTTGACTAAGGAAATTTTGTCGCGGTTAAATGCAAAGTATAAAGAAGAAGAAAAATAGTCTCCTTGTTCCCTTCCTTATATCGTAATTTTCATAAAGTCCTCTGCTATCTGAAAGGTGGGATAATCTCTTATCTTTTTTCTTAACTCTTCAGTGTTCTTGTATCTCCTGCTAATATGCGTTAAAATAATTCTTTTAACATCTATTTGATTCGCCATTTTTATAACATCTTCAAGAGAGGCATGCATATATTCCTCGGATTTTTTGGAGTTAAAATAAGTGCAATCCTGAATTAATAAATCCGCATCTTGACTTAGCCTAATTAAGTTATCGCATATTCTTGTATCTCCAGAGTAAACAATCTTTTTGCCTTTTTTTATCAAGGAGATGTCCTCAAGCTTGACTTCTCTCTCCCCGAAGGTCGTCTTACCCTTTTCTTTGATCTCCCTGTAGATCAGCCCTTGCTCAGGCAGTCCCATCTTTCTTGCCTTTTCCTTATCAATCCCAATTTTATCCTTCTCTATCAAACTGTAGGCCACAGAGGGCACATTATGTTCTACGGGTGTCGAGACAATTTTAAAGTCCTCCGTCTCCAATAGGCTTATTATCTCGTTGCCTTTAGCAGGGACATTTTTTGGTATAATTTCAAATTCTCTTATTGAATGTTCTAAATTTAACAAATTTGTAAGTCTTTCCGCCTCCGGTATATATATTGTTAAGGGTTTTACTCTATTCTCAAAGCTCATAGTATCCACTAATCCGGGAAGGCCAAGGTAATGATCTGGATGCCAATGGGTGATAAAGATCTCGTTTAACCTCATAGGGTTCAAGTTAGCCAAAAGCATTTGTCTTTGTGTTCCTTCTCCGCAATCAAACAAATAGCAGAATTTGTTTTTACTCTCATAGCTAAGGTATATAGCTGGATGAGCCCTTTTGCGTGTGGGAATACCCGCTGTCGTTCCTAAAATGGTGATCTTAATTTTGCCCATATTATGATTAATATATCAAAGATTTCCAACTCTGACAACATCGATTGGGTCTATGAGTTTATCTCATCCTCCCCTCCTGATGCTGTTTCTCCCAAACTTTTCCCGAATTTTATCCAGGACATCATTTACTCTGTTGAGCTTTTCCTCATTTTTTGGGGTTGGAAACAAAAAAAGTTGCTTTTCGCCTGCATCTGTTATATTGGATACCCCTACTCCAACCAGTCTTATTGCTCGATTTTTAGCTACTTTTTCCTTAAAGAGCTTTTTTGCAAGATTTTTTATAATTTCTGTTGAACTGGTAGGTGTATCAAGAGAAACTTGTCGGGTGATAGTGGTAAAATCGGAAAATCTCACCTTTATTCTCACCGTCTTGGCCCACAGTTTATCCTTTCTTAAGCTTCTCCCTATCTCCTCGCTTAGTCTAACGATAAAGCTCTTAACCCTCTCCGGGTCTTCTACATCCTCCTCGAAGGTCACCTCCTGGGAAATGGATTTAACCGGGCGACGTGGCACTACCGGGCTTTCATCAATACCCCTTGCTAAGTCATAAAGATTTTCTCCATGTTTTCCGAAAATGTTCTTCAGTTTATCTCTGGAAACTTTTTTCAGATCATCTATGGTCCGAATCCCCATATTATTTAATCTTTTCTCGGTGACTCTGCCAACTCCCCATATCCTGGGTACAGGAAGATCTTTTAGGATATTGTCTATCTCATCTTTTTGTATCACCGTAAAGCCATTTGGTTTTTGCATATCCGAGGCCAATTTCGCCAGAAATTTGTTGGAGGCAACTCCCACTGAGCAGGTAAGTCCAGTTTTTTCCTTGATTTTATCTTTTATCTCTCTGGCTTTGGCGATGGCCAGATCGAAGCTGTCCACAGTTTCAGTTACGTCCAGGAAAGCCTCATCTAAGGAGATAGGCTCCACCTTCGGTGTATAGGATAAGAAAATTTCTCGAATTTTTTTGGAAATTTCTTGATAGCGCTCAAATCTGGGAGAAAGGTATATTCCATCGGGGCATAGCTTTCTTGCTCTGGAGATGGGCATAGCACTCTTTACACCATATCTTCTGGCCTCATAGGAAGCAGTGGCCACCACCCCTCTTTTCCCCAGTCCTCCCACTATAACGGGCTTGCCTTCCAGGTTCGGGTTATCCAATTTTTCCACCGAGGCGAAGAACG
>CAYSEE010000018.1:0-9647 GCA_964429955.1 uncultured Clostridia bacterium
GTTCAAAAGGCGATACACCATAATTTTACCAATCAGACTTGCACTTCGCACAACACCCAGACTCACCGTAATTTCCTCACCACCTTTAACTACTACCTCCGTAGGGTTATTCTGCACTGTAACCCGATCCAGACCGATCGATGCCCTGTCCACCCTCAGGTAATATTTACCTGGCTTTAAGGAGGGAAAGGTAAAGTTACCATTCTTATCGGTCACAGCTGCTATCCCATTGGCTCTAAGAAAGACATTGGCAATTCCCCGTCCATTATCTTCAACATCGCAGACCTGACCCTTTATCATCCCAACGCTTCTCTTACGACTCACCGAGATCTCCAGAGGAAAGACATACTCCAGCAGCGCAGCGATTTCTTTATTATAGCTTGAGTTCTTGTATGAGATGTGTCTTATACGAAGCGCCAGCTTATGGTCATTGGACAGCTGATGCTCTAAGCTTATCTCTATTATATCCTGAATATAAGAGCTCTCTTGTTCATTGGTTTGAAGGCCGGCATTAAGTGAGGTTCTCTCACTTATTTTAAGGTATCCGTTCAGGCCTATGATCGTCCTTCGCTGATACTCACCTGTAGAGTTATAGAAGTCGCCAATTTGAAAGTATCCGCTGTAACGCTGTCCGCTGATTGGCCAACAGATCACCGAGGCACCATATCTTCTCAGATCGGTTAGTTGACCGGTCAGGTTATCCCGGGTTTTCCCTATCTCGATTGAACTGCGAAAGCTTAATTTTTCAAAACTGCGCCCTACGCTTGTTCTTAGGCTCTCCTCTCTATAATCAAAGCTTGGGCTTGAGAAGCGATCTTTATGATAGGCCTTTCTATATTCGCAGGATAGCGTAGTTCCAGGAGTAGGTCGATAGTTCAGGCCGAACCGGGAACATTTTTCGGAGAGAGCTGGACGGCTGGGGTCTAAGGCAAGGTTTTTTCTTCGTTGAAAGCCGTACGCCACTACCCTGAGGTTGTCAGAGATAGGGAAGGCCATACCGGCGGAGTTAAAGTCCAGATCTCTATAATAGCCGAGATATTCTGGCTGGGCATAAGTTTTCTCCAGCCAGTAGTAAATTTCGTCCTCATCATAGCGTCCATAATTCCTTATCCTGTAGGCATCGCTGAATTTACTCCCCTGTTTACCTTCTTTCTCACCCCGGGCATATTCCAGTTCAAGGTAGGTATCCTCCATTGGTTCCAAGAGAGCCTGAAGACTCCAGATGTCGAGAGAATTGTCCTCCTCTTTTTTCAGGTAATTAAGTCCCAGCTTTTGAACTTGCCCAATATGATAACGAAGGTACGCAGCGGTCTGTTCCTGGGCAGGGGCAGTCCACCGACTCCTCTGGTGATAGGCTCCCGTGGTGAGCATACCTATATTTAACTTTCCCTCAATTCCGCAGCCGTAACGGTGCCTCTCGGTTAAAGGCGAAAGGGAGAAGATGTGGTCGCCAAGGTGAAGCTTGTATTTATCAGTCCAGTAGCTGAGGTAGTATTTGTCGTGTTGGCCAAACACAGACTTTTCTTGGGTATCCGGTCCCCTGAAGAGAAAATCGATGTGTTTGGTGCCTTCCTCGTCCAACGTGCCGCGGCCGGATATCTCCGATTGAAAACCTTGCTTGTTTTCCTCATTCTCCCCCATAACTTCCCTTAGCTTTATCTTTACCGGGATCTTGTGAAAAGGGTCCTCAATATTTGTTGCCCGAGGGATAATCTTCACCCAGCTAAAGGCAGATGAGGTTATATCGATATATTTAGGCTCGAGTATCCTCGCCGTCAACTCAAGATGATGTCTTATCTCTCGATGTATCTTTGCATCTGTCTTCACGTTCACGGCAACACTCCTCAACTCACCAGGAATAAGTTGAAACTTCATCACCTCAGTGGTGGCAGGATAATCATTTCCACTCTTAATTTCCAGATCAACAGTAACAGTCACATTGCCCTCATTTATAACTATAAAGTGGGATTGATAGTTCTCTCCGGCAACTATATACTCAGGTGCCTCAAGAAGCTCTACTTTTAGTTTAACAAGGGGAAGAACCACCACTATAACGGAATCTCTATCTCTGATGGAGGGAATCTTTCGGTCATTTACCAGGTAGGTGACCTCGTAGGTACCGGCCGGAGCTGTTTGAGGAAGGAAAAAGCTTATCAGTCGAACCTCACTCTTTCCCGCATCCAATTTGAAGGGAAACTCCCTGGTTATGGATAGCCACCCCGCGGGAAGGTTTACCTTTCCTACAAATTCACGAGTTTGGCTGCCTGTATTACTTACTCTAAAAGGGAGAGTTATCACCTCCCGGGGTTTAGCTTCCCTCATCCTGGGACCAACACTCAAAACTTCGACACTGTGCTCCTCTGCTTGGACGGAAATTGCGTTCAGGGTGAAAGATGTGAGAAAGAGGACAGATACGATGAGGTTTCTTTCTTTGATTTTTTAACCCCCTTTTTCCAGGCTTTCACTTATCGAGGTTTGTTCGATAACAATTCAGAAGATTTTTTGCATTTCAAAGAAATCGTCGAAGAGAATGCCTATTTCCTAAAAGTTCAGGGTGTATTGAGCACCGAAGATATGTTCATCTCAGTTATCAGCTACAACGAGTGCTTTATATTTACCTTTTGGTAGGCTACTTAGGTCAATTCTATGGCGGACGGAAGTCCCTGGATAGATGCGCATTTTGGAGCTTTCGAATCTACCGATATAGCGACCCTCTTCATCGTAAAGCTCTACCCACAAAAGAGGCACCAGCCATCGCTCGCCGGTGTTCTCAAGATCTATTTGAAGAATCCTGCCTCCACCTTCCTTCGCCAAAAGCTTGGTTCCTACGAACTTAAGCTTTTGGCTTCCGGTATCCCCTATATGGGTGACCATCTGAATACCATACCGGATTATTTGCTTGATGCCAAATTGAGTTTTGCCTTCTTCCGGTTGTATCGTTGCTTCAGGATGCTCCTCTCCAAGGCCTTCAATCATCAGCATACTCCAATAAGTTCCTACCAAGGACCTATCATCAGGCACATTTACCGTATAATTTACTGGAGCTGTCTGCTGAGGTGGGATTATCAAGCGGTGTGGGCTAAAGGTTATCCAGTTAGCATTGGAGCGTTCGAGCTTGCCTGGCTCACCGTAAAGATTTCTCCCATCGCAGAAGAAGAGGTAATCGGTCTGATAGACTTTAACCTCCTGAGGCTTATCTCCATTGTTTCCGATAAAAACGACGCCTTTGTAAATCTCGCCAATTTGTGTTTGTTTCTCGTGGGTCAATCCCCCCATCACCGTTATCCCTGCTTCAATTTGAGTTGACATTAGAAGCAGGATGTAAATGAAGAGGATGAATCTTAAATATTGTTTTTTTACCATATTTTCCATATCTCCTATTGCAGTGTGATGGTATACTTAATGGTATGCTCATCAGTTCCTGTTCCCTGTTCTACTGTAGCTGAGGCGGTATATCTTAAGGTACAAGAGTGAGGATTTCCGTGTGTACCTCCTGTAATATCTGTGATAAGAGGAGTAGCAGTTTTCCCGATAGTTACCTCAGATGGAGCATTTCCAGGATTCCCACCTTTTTTACTGGAGGTGAGATTTACAGCTTTAACCTTAAGGGTGAACTTTGGAGAAGGTAGGTTTGTTTCTACAGTTATCTTATAAATGTTATTTCCTTTCCCCCAATACTGAAGCCCGGTATTTTCATCTGTAGCTGGATTAGGTTGCTGCCCTGCAGTAGCAGCTGAAATAATTAGGGTAATATCTCCCCCTGTAATTACCACACCTTCGCTCTGAGCTTTGCCATATGCTTCATTTGCAAATATAATGATAAACCAAAGTAATAACGTTAAGAGAAAAATTTTTCTTTTCAATTTAATACCCTTATAAAGGCCGGGATGATATCAAAAAGAACTATCCCTCTTCCTATCCTTACCAATCAGTGAGGGTGTAAGTAATACTCCTCGTCTCAGTTGTGGGAGAAACAGCAGTTGTTGCCGATGCCGTGTAGAGGAGAGTATTATCAGTAACATTCTCACTACAAATCCCCGTAACGACCTCGTGCGAAGTTGAACTAAGTGTTATAGTTCCTTTGCTGGATCCATTTCCGCTATTAATAGTAACCACTACAGTCAACGTGATGCCTTCTGAATAGTCTGAATCTAACTGTGCTGTGATCTTCTTCTTCTGAGACGAAGGAGCGTTTGTGGTCCAGGATAATGAACAGGTATCATTCGTTGCATCATCCGGAGGGCTTCCAGCAGTGGCAGTACTAATTGTCAGGGTAATATCCTTTCCATAATCACCATGAATGGCAATTTCGTTAATGGGATTTACCGTGACCGTTACACTGTGGCTATCACTATCTTCTGCCATCGCTATCCCTGTCATTCCTAAACACAAGGCCATCACCACAAGGCCTATCATTAATCTCTTCATTCTTTTCCTACCTCCTTTTAATTTTTGTTTAGATTAGAGTGAACCCGTTTTTTTGGGCCTTAAGCTCTATTTCACCTCCTTGTTGAACAAGATGTGGGGAGGCTAATCCCCCATTTAATAAAAACCGACCTCATCTCTGGTGTGAACGCCAAAAAATCGGTCGGTTGCGTTACTGGATCCCCTTGCCTTTTAAACGCCCATCTATTGGGACAAGGTTCATCTCCCCCGAATAACAGTCCAGTTTGTCAAAAATCTAATTCAGAAGAACCCAGGTTCTTGAAGTTCTCCTCTTCCCAGGAGATAAATTTTTGAGTTTTTGATTCTTTCTGTTTAGGAGAGGATTGATCAAGATTTTTCAGGAATATCTCGTGGTAAAACATCACTTCTCTTTCCAATTCTTCAATTCTCTTCAGAAGCCTTTTAAGATGATTTATGCTGATTATTGCTGCCTTTACCTTGTTCTCCTGTGTGATTAAAGGTAATTCTGACAGGTAGAAATTCTCCCATTGCTTCTCGTATTCTGGCATAATAACCTCCTTTTCCCATGATATAGTCCAGTAAACAAAGGTTAAACCTAAACAATACACTGTCGAGGCAAGCTCGACCACTACAGAAATCAATTGCGGTAGGCGCAAGGCTCAGAGCCTGCGTTCTATGCGCAACCTACGGGTTGCGGCTACCATATCTCAACTTATTGAGGAATAGCACTGGCTAAAGTAGCTTCGAACTTTACTATTACTTGAGCAAAGGAAAGTTTATAGGTTAATTGGGCCTCTCGCAGAGCACCAAACTTCAAAAGGGGTATTTTTAGATCGATTTGTTTATTATCAATCTTGGTTAGATGTAAAGTTAGTAAGCGGTCTTCTAAATAAACGTAACCTTTCCAGCCATCTAAAAATTCACAAGTTCTTGTGGCAAGCTCTAATCCCTGAGGGTGTTTCTTGAATCTGAAGTCCTTGATGAGCGTCCTGTCAGGGTAATCTATAATGATAGTGATACAATCAATGTTTCTTATCGTTTCAAGGCAAATCTCCTCTGACCTTACATCATTTATAGGAGTTTCTTTCATTTTCTCCTCCCTGTGCATTGGAGTTAATTCCCAACGACTCACCTGTGGTAGGAATATTTCCCCTCGCGCGAGGAAAAGTATTAAATTTAATAAAAAAACCGACCTCATTTCTGACATCAATGTCAAAAAATCGGTCGGTTGCGTTACTGGATCCCCTTGTCCTTTAAACGCCCATCTATTGGGACAAGGTTCATCTCCCCCGATCAGAATACTTGAGGGGGAAACATTGCCCCCTCAAGTATTCAAAAAATATTATATCCCAAAGAATCGTTAAGGAAAAACTCCAAAATTTCAAAAATTCATACCTTCAATAAACTGGATAATATGATAATTTGTTTTAAAAATTTGTCAAATTTGCCAAAAAACAGCCCTCATATTGATTATAGTTTGCTGTCTGTGATCACTGTTTTCTTTCGTGAGATGACAAATGGGGAAAATATTTCTTGAACTTCCAGCAAAAATTGAATGAACTCATCCAAGGAAGGCTGAAGGGGTTTAAGGTCTCTCCCTTTGGCAAGTTTTCTTTGCGCCTCTATAAACCGCTTTCTCCGTCCCGGGTCTTTTCCGTCCTCAAGCATTTCTCTCTTCTCTTGCTGGCTTAGCATCTTTGATTTTCCTCAATATATCCTCTAATTCTCTTCCCCGATTAAATAAGTCAAAGTATTCCCTTATTAGCTTTATGTCCAAATTTTTATAATTACTCCTTATTAAATTTTCAATATCGCTCATATCTTGATGATAACGCTCAGGGTCATTGGAGCTGGATTGCACTTTAAGTCCTATTATGTCCTCAATTCTTAGGACCTTAACTTTGAATTTTCCCCCGAAAATATCCGCAAATGAAGCACGGCGAAGCATAGCTTGGGAATATTTGCGGTGAGCATGCAAAAAGTCAACCCGGCCTAATTTGATGTTTTTGCCTATATAATTGGAGACATCTTCACTTTCATAAAGTAGCTCATAGCCGTGCGAAAGCATTATTTTCTTAACCTTTGGGGCGTCCTTTTGAGAGATAAGCAGGTCTATATCTCTTGTGGTGCGGGCAATGCCTGATGCATAGAGGGCAAATCCTCCAATCAGGGCAAAGTCTATTTTTTCTCGCTGAAAGTTCTCCATTAAGAATCTAAAAACCGCTGCAAAATCCATTATTTACCTCCCACAAAAGCCGGTTTCTCATAAATTCATTGGGAAGCTCTATAGTTAACTTTTCCATCTCCATCACCTCCTGCTTTAATATAAAGCTTAATCTGGCTTCTCCAGGACCCTCAGGGCAATTTCTAAGCACTCCCTTAGCCAGGGCTCCTTTGAGGATAAAGTAATGGATGAGGTTAGAACTTTCTTTATCCTGGCAATTAGGTACTTTCTTTTTTGTTCATCTACCGTCTCATATTGACCTTTTTCCTCAGCCACCAGAAAACCCTCCGAGGGTGTGGTTTGACTTAAAATGTCCATTATCTGCATCACCAGACTGAGATCCCGCTCGGCCAACTTTTGGCTTTTCCTTAGCAAACTTTGCCTTTTTCTATCCTTAAGTAGTTCCTTAATTTCTTGTGGTAGAAGATCGAGGGATTTGAGAAGAGCCTTATCTTCGAAAAAATAACTAAGTGGGACGGAAAAGGCCTTACCTATTTTTTCCAGCGTTTTAAGTGAGGGATATTGCTCTTCTCTTTCTATTTTTCCGATATAGGTGTAGTCGATCTTGCCTTCCACCCTCTCGGCGAACTGTTTTTGAGTTAAACCTAATTTTTTCCTTAGCGCTCTTAACCTTTTCCCTACGCTCATATTTTATCCTTTTCGCTTGTATTTTATCCTTAATCTTGCCTTATGTCAACTTGGAAGATGTCTATTTATCCTATTTTTTCTTGACAAAAGTAACTATTTATCTTATAATATAGATGGTGCTCCTATGAAGATAGATAAGCGGAAGCTGCTGAGAAGGATAATTAGGCAGGATTTACGGGAAAAGATCTCCCTCGAGGAGATCAGACTGTACCTTCTTTTGATAATCTCCGTTGATCAGGTAAATGGGGTGGGAAGGTTGAGCAGAGAATCTCTTGAAAGATATCTGGGGCACAGACTGCAGGATAAACAATTGGAGGAGACCGCCCGCACCTTCCAAAGGCTTCACTTAGCCGAGATAGATTATTCTCCCGAAAAGAGAGAGATAGGATTTAGGCTTTTTGGGCAATGATTAAGGAAAAAATTACCGTTAAAAATTTATTGTTATTCCTTTTTATGTTCATATTTCCCCAAATCACGATATTTAACGGTATTTCAAATGCCTTTACCACTTCAGGAGTACTTACTGAGGATGAAGTATGGAGCGGGAAAATCCATATTACAGGAGATGTGATGGTTCCAAAAGGGATAAAGCTAACTATTCAAGGTGGCACAATTATCACTTTCGCCCCTGATAAAAGTGATAATGATATAAAGCTGCCTATTTTTCCTGACCTCGGGGTTAATAAGTGCAATTTGATTATAGAGGGAGATTTAATAATACAAGGAGACAGAACCAATAGGGTAATTATTACTGGCCAGAAAAGGCAAGATGCATTAAGTTGGGGTGGAATTATATTTAAAGGGACGAATATTGACTCAATGGTTAAATATACTATAATTAAAAATGCGGAGATAGGATTGCTTTGTAGCGATTCCTCATTTGTAAGGTTAGTTGGGAATATAGTTACCCAAAATGATATAGGTATAATGACATTTGACCTCTCTTCGGCGGAAATAAAAGACAATAGAATCCAAGGCAACATTATATGCGGGATAGCTTGCTATGACTATTCAAGATCCATAATAGTTAGCAATATAATAAGTAAAAATAGCATAGGTATTTTACTTGAGGATACCTCTAATCCCTGTATTCTTCAAAATAAGCTAAGAGTGAATTTTAAGGATATAGAGGATAACCGAAAAATAGTTAAGTTCAATCCCAATAATAATCCAGATGAGAATAGACGAGAGGGGTTAAATTGGGAAGGTTTTTAAAGAAGACTCATCACAGAGCGAGGAAGATCGTCAAGGAATCGAAGCAGCTACGCATCATCCTTGAGATCAATGAAAAAATTCTGACCGAACAGTCCCTCTCTAAGCTGCTCAATTATATTGTTCGGTCTGTAGTCAACTTCCTTAAGGCAGATGCAGGCACGTTGAGGCTTGTCGATGAGGAGAAACGTTTTCTTGTGCTTAAGGGTACTTATGGCACTCATAGAGAATCCCGGGCTGAAAAGCTTCCCATCGACAAGAAGAGCGCTGCAGGCTTGAGTTTTCTAAAAGGAAAGCCTATAAAGGTGCTCAATATTTCACAGGAGTCCCTTTATCCCTGGAGGGATGAAGAAAGCAAGAAATTCACCTCCCTGTTAACTATTCCATTAAAAGTAGGGGATAAAAGTGTGGGGGTTTTCTCGGTTTACACCAAACAAGAGAGGAAATTTTCAAGGTTCGAGGTTGAATTAGCTGAGATTTTTGCCTCCCAGGCTGCCCTCGCCATAATAAACAGAAATTATCTGAATGAGTTTCATCGCGCTGCCATTACTGAACAGCTAACCGGCTTTTACAACGCAGGGTATTTTCACGAGCGCCTAAATGAGGAGATAAACAGGGCTGCTCGGACAGGCCACCCCGTGTCCCTTCTTTTTGCTGATCTTGATCATTTTAAGCTTATCAATGACTCCTACGGTCATCTCGCCGGAGATAAGACTTTAAGGAAGATTAGCGGAATTATACGTGAATGCATAAGAGAGGTGGATATTCCTGCCCGCTATGGTGGGGATGAAGTAGCAATTATTCTTCCCGAGACAGATAATGCCCAAGCCTTTCAAGTGGCAGAGAGAATAAGAAAAAAGGTGGCGGATGCTTCCTTTCAACATAATATCCGCCTCACAATTAGCATCGGCATAGCTACCTATCCCCAGGATGCAACCCAGCCTGAAGATTTGCTTAGGGTGACAGATTGGGCTATGTATCAGGCGAAGCAAAAGGGTAGAAATCGGATATTTAGCGCAAGCACCAATACCTCACCCCACATCAAATCATATAACTAACCGTTGAGGGGGAAACGTGAAACGTTGACCCCTCAATATCTTAAGTGATTTGAGGCGAAATTTTGACATTTTTAAATTTTATGTTATATTGGTTGAAT
>CAYSEE010000019.1:0-9641 GCA_964429955.1 uncultured Clostridia bacterium
TACCCAGTCCAGATAACTATCCCTTAATCCAGGAGTCACCCATTCCATCAGGGGAGGCTAAACAGCTAATAGACCAGCTTGTAGTCAAGATAAAATTTTTAAGTGAACATCAGGATAGAGATGAAGCAAGGATAATTCTTAAGCCAGAGCACTTAGGAACCCTTCGCCTCCACTTATCTATGCACAAAACTGAGCTGAGCCTGGGGGTACACGTATCTAATTCGAGGACGGGAGAGCTCATTCAAAAAAATCTTGCTTATCTTAAGGCTTCGTTGGAAAAGGAAGGATTATTTTTAAGGGATTTTAGCCTATCCTTAAATCAAAATCCCAATTTTGGCCGAGGACAACGGGAAAGGAATCTCTTCTTTGACTTTGGAAGAGAGCCCCTTTCCTTTGGATTAAATTCTTTCACGGACGAGGAAGAAGATATAAGATTAAGCCTTGAACGTCACTATGTTAACTACTTAATTTAGTGAGAAGTAAGACGTGAGAAGTGAGACGTGAGGAGTGAGAAGTAAGACGTGAGAAGTGAGAAGGTTTGTTTTACGTCTCACGTTTCACTATGAATAAGGAAGGGGGTGAGAGGATGATTCAAGGAATTCAAGCAGATTCACCATCTATCTCTGAAGTTTATCCAGGGCAAAGCCTGGACAAGGATGCTTTTCTGAAGCTATTTATCACTCAACTGCAAAATCAAAACCCATTAGAGCCGCTAAACAACGAACAATTTATCACAGAGATGGCTCAATTTAGCTCCCTGGAAGAGTTGAACAACTTAAACGCCAATTTCAACACGATGCTTCAGCTTCAATTTATATCCCAGGCTGCCCAGCTGATCGGTCGTAAGGTGGAGGCAAGTGACTCTGAGACAGGAGAGATCCTTCAGGGTCAGGTGAAGGAGGTAGAGTGGAAAGAGGGAACTGCTTATCTACAGATAAAAGATAAATCCGTGCCTTTAACTTCAATAACAAAAATATGGTAGTTACGTAAAATGAACACAAACAAGGAGGGTGATGCAAAATGATGCGTTCACTTTTTTCCGCAGTATCTGGTCTGCGAAATCACCAGGTTCAGATGGACATCATCGGCAACAACATAGCCAATGTTAATACCGTGGCCTTCAAATCCTCTCGCTGCCTCTTTCAGGATATGCTCAGTCAAACTCTGAAATCAGCCGGAGGACCAACGGAGGGAAGAGGGGGCACCAATCCTCAACAGGTTGGACTGGGTATGCGCATATCATCCGTAGACAACATATTCACCCAGGGAAACCTTATGTCCACTCAGAACAAGACCGATGTGGCCATTGAAGGAGAGGGGTTTTTCATCTTGAGCGACGGGATGAGCAACTTTTACACCCGGGCAGGAAACTTCAAATTTGACATCGATGGAAATCTGGTCAATCCCAGCAACGGGTACATAGTTCAGGGCTATATGGCTGAAAACGGTGTTCTGGGGAAAACGCTTCAAAACATCCAGATAGACTTTTCCCAACGTCTTCCGGCGAAAGCTACTGATGAAGTCAGTTTCGTAGGCAACCTAAACTCCGATGTCGAACCTACCTATGCGGCAAGCAATACGCTTCTCACCAAGTTATTTGATGAGGATGGAAATCCGATGAACTTACATATAGGGGATACAATTGATTTCTCGGGAACTATTGACCCTTCGGGTATCAATGCAACTGTCAGTGGTTCTCTCAAAATCGAAGAAACAACCAGTCTGTCCGACCTGGCCTATGCCCTTCAAACTGCTATTAGAGCAGCAAGCGGAGGAAATGAGACCGTCACCATTCAAAGTGATGGAAGTTTACTGGTTACTGCTGGCACTCTGGCTATCAGCGGTCTCAAGATGGAATGTGTCGGGAAGACTGAATTCAATAACTACGGAGACATTGGCGATATTCCTGCCGAAGGAACCGGCTCTACTCCTGAGGGCTCCCGCGCTCCGGATTATACCACCTTCGTCACCGCCTATGACTCCTTAGGAAAGCCGGAGATTATAACCCTTTACTTCGCCAAAGATACAGAGACCAGCAATACCTGGAACTGGCTGGCCATCCCTCCATACCAAACTGATTCTCCTCCCACTGGAGACACAGGAACTTTAACCTTTAATGCTGATGGCTCCTTAGCCGGGGGAGATGTCGCACAGATCACCTTTGATCCGGATGGCTCAGGAGGGGCGGATGAGATGAAGGTAAACCTTAAATTTGGAACCTTAAATAAATTCGATGGACTCACTCAATTTTCTGCCCTGTTTTCAGCCACAATGAAGGACCAGAACGGATATACCAGCGGGACACTGGATGACATCTCCATTGACGAGGCGGGAATTATCACCGGGGTATTCACCAATGGAATAAACATCACCTTAGCACAGATCCCCTTGGCTACCTTCTCCAACCAGGACGGATTATATAAGAAGGGAGATAACCTCTATCAGCAATCCTTGAATTCAGGGGTTGCTCAGATAGGGCAGGCAGGAACAGGAAATAGAGGCTCCATCGTCCCTTCGAGTCTGGAGATGTCCAACGTGGATTTAGCTCAGAGCTTCACCGAAATAATTGTCGCTCAGAGAGGGTTTCAGGTCAACGCCCGAGTTATCACTGCCTCGGACCAGATACTGCAAGAGTTGGTTGGATTAAAACGATAACACACATTTTTGCAAGCTCTGAGCCTCACATCTACCGTAAATTACCATAAAAAGGAGAGCTCGTGATGATTAAGGTAACGCGCTTCAACGGTCAGGAGCTGGCAGTTAACGCTGAACTTATTCAATTTGTGGAGGGCACCCCCGATACGGTGATCACCCTCACCAACAAGGAAAAAATTCTGGTGAAGGAATCAGTGGATGAAGTGATAAAGAGGATAATTGAGTATCGCCGCTCAATCCATAAAACAGGAGAACATCTGCTTTAAGCGATTAAAATCGCCCCCTCGCTTGCAATCATCAGCTACCACGCATTAAAATGCGTGGTATACCTTAATTATGTATATCGGCGAGAGGGTGGTTTTAGCCACCGCTTACACATTCATATATATAGAGGAGTTCCTTATGGATATCGCCACCTTAATTGGAATTGTCAGCGGAGTAGGTCTGGTTCTTATCGCCATTCTTCGGGGTGGAGGACTCTCTATCTTCATCAATGTTCCTTCTATGATGATCACCCTGGGAGGGACCTTAGGAGCTACCTTTATCAACTTTCCCTTCTCCAGGGTGATGGGCGTGATGAGCGTGGTGAAAAACGCCTTCTTCTCCAAGGAGGTCTCTCCCGATGAGATCATTAGAGAATTGGTCAACTTCGCCACCATAGCCAGACGAGAGGGTGTCCTGGCACTGGAACAAAGGATATCCTCTCTAAACGATCCCTTCCTACAAAAGGGATTGCAATTAGCCGTGGATGGAACTGCTCCGGAGACGATAAGGGAGATATTGAGGACGGATATAGATTACTTAGAGAGCAGGCACAAGGTGGGCCAGGAAATCTTTACCTCTATGGGAACCTATGCCCCTGCCTTCGGGATGATTGGCACATTGATCGGGCTCATTCAGATGCTAAGGACATTGGACGATCCCTCAAAAATTGGTCAGGGTATGGCCACAGCACTGATCACCACTTTTTATGGAGCACTTTTTGCAAATCTCATATGTCTTCCCATTGCCGGGAAATTGAGGATGCGGAGCGAGGAGGAGATATTTTCTCGAGAGCTCATCATCGAGGGAATCCTTTCCATTCAATCAGGGGATAACCCTCGAATTGTAGAAGAAAAATTAAAGGCCTTCATCTCTCCTCGCTTGCGAGAGAAGATAGAGAAAAGAAGATGAAAAAGAAAAAAGGTTCTGAACAGAAAACCCCTGGCTGGATAATGACCTTTGGAGACACAATGTCCCTTCTTCTCACCTTCTTTGTTATGTTGTTTGCCGCAACCGCACTTAACGAGACCAAGATACACCAGGGATTGGGTTCCTTGAAAGGAGCTCTGGGAGGGATTGTGGAAGGGATAAGGAAGGAGAGTATAGTCCCTCAGGAGAGGGGAGAAATAGAGAGAATGGTTGAGGAAATAGAGGAATATATTACCTCGCAGGGGCTTGGAGAAGAAGTTAAGATAAACCTCTCCTCTGAGGGAATAGTCATTACCCTGGCCAGCCCCATACTCTTTGACCTGGGCAGGGATAATTTAAGAAAGGACGCTCTCCCTGTGCTGGACAAGGTCGCCACTCTTATAAAAGATATATCCAACGAGATACACGTAGAGGGACATACTGATAACTTGCCCATACATACGAGAAGGTTTCCCTCTAACTGGGAGCTTTCTGCAGCAAGGGCAATAAGTGTGGCAAATTACCTCATCGAAAAAGGAGTTTCGCCTGAGCGAATAGGAACTATTGGATACGCTGATTCACGCCCCCTTTTCCCGAACGATACCCCGGAACATCGCGCCTTAAATAGAAGAGTGGAAATTCTCATCCTGCGGTAGCCGCAGGCTTTAAGGAGAAAAAATGGCTCGTAAAAGGGACGAGGATAAAAAATCAGGTGGACCATCCTATATGGTGCTCTACGCCAATCTTATGACCTTGCTGATGACCTTCTTCATCGTCCTTGTCTCTATGGGCTCTATACAGGAGGAGAAGGTAAAAGCAGGTGTTGGAGCCTTTAGAAAGGCTCTATTAAGTGGAGGGTTGGGGATACTCTGGGAAAACAAACCCGTTAGTTTTGACTATCTCATACAGCAGGAAAAGATGAGAATAAGAAAGGAGATCTCAGCCTCTCTTAAAAAGAGCCTGGAAACAGAAATGAAAAAAGAGGGATTAGCTGTAGCTACGACAGAGGAAGGAGTGGTCCTTAAGCTTCCTGGAAAGGTATTATTTGACTTAGGAAAAGCAGAATTAAAACCTGGAGCAAAAAAGACATTGAACAAAGTAATTCCCTTGTTCAAAAAATATCCCTATAACATTCAGGTGGAAGGACATACGGATAATCTACCCATTTATACGGAAAGATTTCACTCCAACTGGGAGCTTTCTGCAGCAAGGGCGATAAGTGTGATTAAATATCTTCACCAAAATGGAATACCTCAGGAAAGGCTTTCCGCCTTAGGATATGGAGAATATAGGCCTGTTGCTCCTAATGATACTCCTGAACACAGATCTCTTAATAGAAGAATTGAAATATTAATTAAAGTCACCACTATTTAAAATAGGAGGTCGGCTTTCAATGGCAGAGGAAAACATAAATAACAAGAAAGAAGAGGCTAAGGAAGAGGTTAAGAAAGAGGAGAAAAAGAGAAAACTACCCCCTATTAAATCCCTCCTCTTTTGGGGAATAATTTTTATAGCGCTTCTGACAGGCGCTTACCTTTTGACAGAGAAGGCAATTACCCCTTCGATAGATCTAAAGAAAGGGATTAGCTCCTCAAAGGTATCGAGGGAAAAAGGAGAGGTTAAAAAAACGCTATATGCCTTAGAACCATTGGTGGTAAATTTAGCTGAGTCGAAGACAAGGAGATACTTAAGAGTTACCATAAATCTGGAGTTGGATGGGCCGGGAGCGCTTAAAGAAGTAGAAATGCTTAAGCCCTGTTTGATAGATTCTATAATTACCCTTCTCTCCAGTAAGACCTTAGCGAACATCGAAAATCCGGAGGGAAAAATTTCCCTCAGGAGAGAAATTATAACCTCTCTTAACAAGCAGTTGACTACAGGAAGGGTGATCAACGTTTACTTTACTGAATTCATAATTCAATAGACAAAAATATATTGTAGATTTAGGAAAAAATAGTTTGCCAAATGTGGGATAAAATTTAATTTAACGAGGAAAATAAAAATGGGAGAGATATTGAACAAGGAGGAAGTAGAGACGCTGCTTTCCGCGGTCTCCTCGGGTAAAATTCCCGTCGAGGGAACAAAGGAAATACCTAAAAAGACAATTGTCCCTTATGATTTTCGACAAACAAATAGAATCCCCAAGGATCAAATTCGCCTCTTAGAGACAATTCATCAGAATTTTATTCATATTTATGCTACTCCACTGGCTAATTACCTGAGGACAATGGTGGAATTCAACCTGGTAAAGGTGGAACAACTCAGGTTTGTTGAATTTATAGCTTCCCTCCCCCACCCTACATATATCAATATTCTTGACTTACACCCCTTGAAGAGTAAGGGTATCCTGGAGATTAACCCATCCCTTACCTTTTCTATAGTTGACCGTTTATTAGGAGGAATGGGAAAAGACATTGGCGAGACACGCGAGCTTACCGATATTGAGTATTCCATTATGGAAAAAGTTGTTCTTTTGACGTTGGATTGTTTAGCACAAGCATGGAAACCGGTGTTTCCCCTTACCTTAAAAATACAAAGCAGGGAGACCAATCCACAGTTTGCTCAGATTACCGCAGGAGAGGAAACGGTGGTATCGATAACTATGGAGGGAAAAGTAGGGAAAAGCTCGGGACTTATGAACCTGTGCATTCCTTATTTAGCAATAAAACCCATCATCTCTAAGTTGACGAGCCAACATCGGGCATTCAGCGGTTACGAAGCTTTGGATGAAAAAGAAGATAAATCAATGGAAAAAGCGATGAGACAAATTAAGGTTGATCTCATCGCTGAACTGGGAACAAGTAAAATTAGCATTGGAGATTTTCTTCAATTAGAGGTAGGGGATGTGGTCCGTTTGAAACAAAACATCCACCGAAACATCACTATAAAGGTGGGAAATTCACCAAAATTTTATGCACTTCCCGGATGCTCAGGAAGACAGATGGCGGTTCAGATTACCTCTGTGATAAAACCTGTGATGGAAAATGCAAAAGGTAAAAGGTGAGAAGTGAGAGGAATTACATTTGGAAATGATAAAAATTACCCAAGAAATAGGGAGGCTTAAATGACGCTTGAAGATAAAAAAGTTGAGAAAACATCAGAGGAGTTGAAAAAGGAAAAGGCTGAAAAGGTCAACGTCCAACGCGCTCAATTTTCCCCTCTAAAGGATAAGAGAGGAGAAAAAATGGAAGGCAACATCCAGTTGCTTTTAGATGTCCCCCTCCAGATCACTGCGGAATTGGGTCGCGCTACTATGACCATCAAGGATGTGCTTGGATTAGGTCCTGGCTCAGTAATAGAATTAAATAAGCTGGCTGGAGAGGCGGTGGATTTGTTAGTTAATGGAAAATTGGTAGCCCAGGGAGAGGTAGTGGTGGTGGACGAAAACTTCGGGGTGAGGATCACCAATATCATTGGGCCAGAGGCACGAATAAAGAAACTACAATGAATTTAGCTTTAATCACCTCAAGAGCTTTGTTTTCTTTAATACTGATAATAGGATTGATCTATTTTATTATGTATTTACTACGACGAGCTATGGGAAGAGAGAAAAGAGGCTTTATGGACAGGAGGACGTTTGGCATTGTAGGGCGAATTTATCTTGCTCCCAAGAAATCCATCTATTTAGTTCGAGCAGGAGAAAAAATTCTGGTTTTAGGAGTAGGTAACGAAATTCACCTTCTTCTCATT
Organism: uncultured Clostridia bacterium; assembly: GCA_964429955.1. Classification (GTDB taxonomy): domain Bacteria; phylum Aerophobota; class Aerophobia; order Aerophobales; family B47-G16; genus CAYSEE01. Next base: position 7,516 of record CAYSEE010000019.1, read on the forward strand.
ATGAAGGATGATGAAATTACAAAATCCCTTAGGGATGAGCCAGGAAATTCCCTTGGAATAAGGGGATTTTCTGAGTATTTAAAAAGAGCCCTTTCTTCAAAAAAATCAAAAATATAGAAAATTCTTCAGAGTTATGACTAATCTATATCTTAATAAAAGAAAAATCATCCTCTTGGTCGTTCTTGTGGGAACTCTCATTTTTGTCCTTATCAAAATGGCCTGGGCTCAAACCCCATCCTCCATCTCTATTCCAAAGATAAACATTGAAATAGAGGGAACATCTGGGCCTCAACAGGTGAATATCGCCATTCAAATTCTGGCTTTGCTCACTGCTCTTTCCTTAGCTCCTTCCTTCTTTATTATGATGACTTCTTTTACTCGAATTATTGTGATCTTTTCCTTTCTACGCCATGCTTTGTCCACTCAACAAATGCCTCCTAATCAAATTTTAATTGGACTGGCGATATTCTTGACCATTTTCATTATGACCCCTACATGGATGGAGGTTAAGAATAAGGCTCTTGAGCCTTACTTAAAGGGAGAAATAACCCAACAGGAGGCATTAAAAAAGGGGATGGAACCTGTGCGGTCATTTATGTTCAAACAGACCAGAAAGAATGATTTGACTTTGTTCATCAGTTTATCCAAGGTGAACAGACCTAAAAATCCCGAAGAGGTGCCCACTTATGTGCTTATTCCTGCTTTTATCACCAGCGAACTCAAGACGGCATTTCAGATTGGCTTTATCCTCTATATCCCCTTTTTAATCATTGATATGGTGATCTCCAGTGTGCTTATGTCTATGGGAATGTTTATGCTTCCACCTATAATGATCTCTCTGCCATTCAAGATATTGCTTTTCGTGTTAGTGGATGGCTGGGATTTAGTAATTCGCTCCCTGATAATGAGCTTTCATTAGTGAGTGAAACGTAAGAGGTGAGAGGAGGTAAAAGATGAACCCTCAGTTGGTAATTGAGATAGGACGTAAGGCTATCTTAACTGCTGGGCTTTTGTCCCTACCTGTATTAGCAGTGGGGTTAATTGTGGGCCTTTTGGTGAGCATTATCCAGGCGGTTACACAAATTCATGAGATGACCCTTACCTTTATCCCCAAGATCATAGCGGTAGCGGCGGCTTTATACTTTTTCTTACCGTGGATGCTTAAGGTTATTGTGCATTATACATCGAGCCTTTACCTTAACCTCGGTATGTTCATTAGATAAGGCATGTAGAGATGCCATTCTAAATTCTCAAGGAGTAAAAATGGATTTCTTGAGAACCATCTCCGTAGAAAAAGTGGAAATCTTCATCCTCATATTGGCAAGGATAACTGGAACAATGATGACCGCTCCCATTTTGGGAAGCAATCTCATTCCTCGACAAATAAAGGCGGGGATCTCCATCATCCTTACCTTGATCCTTTTCCCAGTAGTCCTCAAAACCCAGGTAGTTTCCCTGCCTATGGATTGGATAACCTGGAGTACAGAGATAATCAGAGAATTAATCCTGGGGATAATTTTGGGATACAGCGTCAAGCTTCTTTTTTTGGGTGTGGAGTTTGCAGGTCAAATTGTAGGCTTTCAGATGGGTCTTGGTATCGCTAATGTATTTGAGGCACAGTCTCAAAGTCAGGTTTCCATCATCTCCGAATTCAAGAATATTATGGCAATAATGATATTCTTATCCCTTAATGCCCATCATTATTTTTTAAGGGGACTGACAGATAGTTTCATCTTGGTTCCCCTCTTCAACTTTTCTCCCCATCTTCCTTTAATTAAAAGACTGGTTATCCTGATGGATAATATCTTCATTATCTCCTTGAAGATAGGAGCACCTATTATAGCGGCTCTTTTGCTAACAGAGATTGCCCTGGGTATCATTGCGCGTATCGTTCCTCAGATGAATGTCTTCATCGTAGCACTTCCTCTGAGGATAGGGGTCGGATTATTGGTGATGGCTTTTTCCCTTCCCTTTTTTCTTTACATCCTAAGAGGATTATTTTCCAATTTGTATAAGGACATACTCGTTCTTCTGTATGCTATGAGAGGTTAAAAATTGCCTGAGGAAGAACTTCAAGAAAGGACGCAGCCGGCTACTCCACGTCGTCGACGTCGAGCCAGAGAAAG
>CAYSEE010000020.1:0-9620 GCA_964429955.1 uncultured Clostridia bacterium
TCTTCTCTTGTTTTAACTTTTTCCATAACCTGAGCCTTATGAATTTCGTTGAGAAGATAGGAAACCTGAGGGCCGGGATGGATTCGGAGGGACTTTATTAAATCTTCTCCATTGATCAGCTCCGGGGGATGGAAAATCAGAGGAGATTTTTGAAAATATTCCTCAAGTAAAGAATTTACAAACAACAAGGATCTTTCCCGATCAAAATTTGCTATCAAGAAAAGCAGTAGAACTTCGATCGTTTCCTCTTTAGCCTGAAGTAGAAATTGAGCTACTAAGGAGGAGTTTTGTGGATCCTTCTCTATTTTTTCCATTTGGGGATAGCTCATTTCTATTCTTTTCATTAGCTTTATCTCTCTGTGACTTAGCTTTAGTTCTCTTCCCAGAGAGGAGAGAACGGACTTCTCATAAGATGAGGGAAAAATTAGGCTGATAAGTTTTAATAATTCCTTTCGTTTTCTCCCTCCTCCTCCTTCCTTCTCCAGGTGGAGGATTATCTTCTTTTTGATGTCCTTTGATATTATTTTCTCATCAGATAAAGTTGTCTCTAACTTTCTTAAATTTTCCGTATGAGGAACTTGGTTTAATATTTCCCTTAGCAATGTTTTAGCAGGGAGATTTTCCAAATATTTATAAGATGAGGGAAACTTAAGGAAGAGAAATAATTCATCCCTTATTCTTTCTTTTGATGTTTTTTTGATAAGGAAGGATTTTTGCTGAACAAAAGAGGTAATCTTATCCTCTATTTCAAAGCCTAACTGAGAGGCTAAGCGGAAAGCCCTCAAAATACGAAGAGGATCTTCTTTCAGGGATTTTTCCCTCATTAATTTGATCTTTTTATTTATTAAATCCTCTAAGCCTGTATCAGGATCTATCAGGGCTACAGAGGGTATTCTTAAGAAATCCAGATCCAAAGCTAAGGCATTAATGGTAAAATCACGCTGAATTAAATCTGCCTTCAGAGAAGAAGCTCTTTTAAGATTAAAATCAATAACGGTTTTTTCAGGAAGGACGACTCTTCTTAGGGTAGGACTCAAGGTTACCAACGTCGCCCTCATCTGGTGGGTAAACTCCTGGGCGATTTTAAAAGAGAGATCCTCGGTTATCAGATCTAAGTCCTTGCTTTTTTTGCCCAGAAGGTAATCCCGGAGGTATCCTCCTACTAACCAGAGCTTTTCTTTTCCCTTTATTCTGATCAATTTCTTAAAGTAAGGGTTCTTCTGAAGGGTGTCTTTCAGATAGGCCCATTTTAAAGAACTGTCTTTTCCTCTTTCCTTACGAATTTTATCGAGGATGCCGTTGACAAATTTTCCCGAATCCTCTATTCCATATCGTTTGGCTATCTCAACTGCTTCATTTATGGTGACTATCGAAGGGATCTCCTTTAAAAAGAGAAGCTCATAGATGGCAAGACGGAGAACATTTCGGTCCACCGCAGTCATACGTTCAAGAGTCCAATTTTTTGCGTACTTTTCTATTAAAGAATCAATAGGGAGAATGAATTGGGCAGTTCCCCGAACTAACCTTTCGCTGAATTTCTTTACTCCTGGTTTGAAACGATAGCGTGAGAAGATGACTCCTAAGGTCTCCTCAGCAGAGGTCTCTCTTATGTCCATTTGATAAAGAACTTGTAAGGCAAGTTCTCTGGCCTTACGACGATCTCTCATCTTTACGATCCTTGATACAAGAATTACTTATTGAGAATGTTGGGATATACAATATCACATTTGTGGGTTTTGTCAATCCCCCCTCAAGCCTCATTCTCTTGACGACTTTTAAAACTATGCTATATTCAATAATTAGAAACCTGCATCTTTCTAATTCTTTAGCAGGGCTAATTCTACAGTGTTAAATTGAGGTATAGGAATTTCAATAATTTATACTATTAGAGTTATCTCCAACAATTCCTTCGGAATGTAAAGGCTAAATTTTACCAAAAATTTGAAGGAGGTGAAATACTATGAATAAAGCCGAATTGGTAGATGAGGTAGCTAACGAAGTGGGTTTGACCAAGAAGGATGTTGGCAACGTTATAGACGCTATAACCTCGGCAATTACTGATTCTCTGGCTCGAAAAGAGAAAGTTACTTTAGTTGGCTTCGGCACTTTCCTTGTCCAGAGGAGAAAGACGCGACAGGGCGTAAATCCTCAAACTGGTGAAAAGATTAGCATCCCAGCCAAGGATGTGCCCAAATTTAAACCGGGGAAGGCCCTAAGAGAAGCAATAAAATAGGCAATGGGGATAAAGAGGGAAATTTATTCAAGAGGCAAGAGGGGTGAATAACCTCGCTTGCCTCTTATGGGGTGAAAGTAGATAAATGAGAAGTTAAGATGATTGATTCATATGAGTTTGGACATATCGTCATCAATGGGAAACATTATCATTCGGATGTTATCATCTACCCAGATAGAGTAGATGATCATTGGTGGAGAAAGGAGGGACATTTGCTTCTTCCTGAAGATTTAAAGGAGGTGGTAAAGGAAAATCCCGAGATTCTCGTTATAGGGACGGGAAATTCAGGACTTATGAAGGTTCCCTCTACGACCATAAATTGGATAAAATCAAAAAAGATAGAAGTGCGTATAGAGCCCACACAGACGGCTTGCCATACTTACAATCAACTCTGTAGCTCCCACAAGGTGATCGCCGCCCTTCATTTAACCTGTTAAGTTAACCTGAACTGGCGTTCTGACTTCTCCCCTTGATGGGGAAGAAGTGGGTGGAGTAGACCGCTAAATTGACAGAAGAGTCACTCTATGTTATTTTGTTAAAAGGAGAAGGAATATGTTAGAAGAATATGCCTCTCGAATAAAGGCACTGGAAAGGAAGATGAACAGATTAAGAGGGTATCTTTGACCTGGAATCGGAAGAGAAAAGAATTGAGAGATTGGAGAAAGAGATAGCACAACCAGATTTTTGGAGCGAGGGAAAACAGCCAGAAGTTTTACAGGAATTAAATTATCTTAAAGAGAAGCGGGAAAGGTGGAATAAGCTTTTCAGCCAATATCAAGAAATTGTTACCCTCTCAGAACTTCTCAAAGAGGAGGAAGACAGAGATCTCGAGGGGGAGTTAAGGAAAAAAGTTGAAGTTCTGGAAAAAGAATTCGAAAAGTTAAGAATAGAACTTTTGTTGAATGGGGAATACGATCAAAACAACGCCATTCTCTCTGTGCACTCAGGGGCTGGGGGTGTGGATTCCTGTGATTGGGCACAAAGTTTGGTTCGGATGTATCTGTACTGGGCAAATAAGAAGGGATACAAGACAAAAATAGTGGAATGGATAGCAGGAGAGGAAGCAGGGATAAAAACTGCGACGGCAATAATTGAGGGAAAGTTTGCCTACGGGTACCTTAAGGAGGAGGTAGGAATTCATAGGTTGGTTCGCATATCGCCTTTTGATGCCTCCAATCGCCGACATACTTCTTTTGCTGCGGTGGATGTAATTCCTGAGACTGAGGAATCCGAGATAGAAATTAAAGAAAGTGACTTAAAGATTGATACCTTTCGAGCTGGTGGACCAGGGGGACAGCATGTAAACGTTACCAATTCAGCGGTGAGAATTACCCATCTTCCTACAGGTATAACAGTGCGATGCGAAGATGAACGCTCCCAGCATAGGAATAAAGCCACAGCAATGAGAATCCTTAAAGCACGTCTTCATAATCTTTATGAGTTGGAAAAGGAGAAGAAATTAAAGAAAAGACACGGGGAAAAGGCAAGGATAGAGTGGGGGAATCAAGTGCGTTCTTATGTTTTACATCCTTATACCTTAGTTAAGGATCATCGCACTGGTGTGGAAAAGGCCAATATAGAAGCGGTGCTTAACGGTGAAATCGATGAGTTTATAATTGCTCCATTGGAGAGAGGGGAGAAGTAAATAAACGTTTATATAATAAGGGGGTAGAGAATGGGAGGATTTTATATAGGTAGAGAAAGAAGAGCGAGAAAAGCTTACGGATTTGATGAAGTGGCTTTGGTTCCCGGGAAAGAGACCCTTGATCCAAACGATGTGGATATTAGCTGGAGAATAGGGGATTTAACCTTTGATATTCCCATTTTGGCTTCGGCAATGGACGGAGTGGTGGATACAAATTTCGCTATCCAGTTAGGCAAACTGGGGGGATTGGCCGTTCTCAACCTGGGAGGTATTCAGACTCGTTATGAGAAGCCAGAGGAGGTGATAAGTAAGATCGTTAACTCTTCCTCTGATGAGGCGGTAAGGATAATTCAGGGAGTGTATCGAGAACCCATAAAAGAGGAATTAATTAAAAAAAGAATAGAGGAAATTAAAAGAGCCAATGTTCCCATCGCTGTTTCTTCTATTCCCCAGCAGGCAGCCCGGTTTGGCTTAATTGCTCAAGAGGCAGGAGCTGATATCTTCGTTGTCCAGGCCACAGTGGTAACGGCAAAATATAGGTCATCAAAAAGGGAGAATCTTGATTTTGCTGATTTTTGTAGTAAGATCTCCATACCTGTAATAGCGGGTAATTGTGTTACCTATGAAGCTGCTTATGAGCTTATGCAAACAGGGATAGATGCTGTTTTGGTGGGAGTGGGCCCGGGGGCGGCCTGTACTACAAGAGAGGTCTTAGGAGTGGGAGTTCCTCAGATTACCGCTACCATAGATGTAGCTAATGCCCGGGATGATTATTTTAGAAAAAGCGGTCGCTATGTCTCCGTCATCACCGATGGAGGGATGCGCACCGGGGGTGATATTTGTAAGGCCTTAGCCTCTGGGGCAGATGCAGTGATGATAGGTTCTGCCTTTGCCAGAGCTGAGGAATCCCCTGGCAAGGGCTATCATTGGGGTATGGCTACCTCGGATGAAAATCTGCCTCGGGGAGCAAGGATAAAGGTGGGAACAACAGGCACATTAAAGGAAATTCTTTATGGGCCAGCGAGACTGGACGACGGCTCTCAAAATTTGATCTGGGCTATAAGAACCTGTATGGGTTATTGCGGAGTAGCTAACATAAAGGAGATGCACGAGGTAGAGATGGTGATTGCCCCGGCTATCAAAAGCGAGGGTAAGTTCTTTCAAGAGGTTCAGCGAATCCGCAGGGAAAAACTGTAACTAAGTCACTTTTTCTACTTTTCCCGTCCGAATGCATCGGGTGCATACATAGGCTCTCTTCACCTGAGCGCCGATTTTTATTTTAATGCGTTGAAGATTGGGTAGCCATCTTCTCTTGGTTCTTCGTCCGGATTTGCTAACTGTGTGTCCTGTACTGGGTCCCTTGCCACATATTTCACATCGTCTGCTCATAATTAAGCTCCTTAAAATAAGATATTGAGGGGACAACGTTTATGTTTCAACCTGAATTCGGCATTTTCATTGTTGCTCCTTTTCCTCGGTGTTTTGGAACGGTCGCTTATCCAAAACATCCTCGGCGGAGAGCTTGATAAATTTAATAGGTTGCCAAATCCAGGTTGAAAATTCCGATACTTGATTACTATATTTTATAGCATATTTTTAAAAATTGGCAAATAAAATGAAGGCATCCTCCTTTAAAGGCGATCTCTTTTCCCCTGTTCGATATGCCAAGGGAGTAGGAGAAAAGAAGGCAATTCTTCTTAAAAGATTAAACATCAGGACCATTTTCGACCTTTTATGGCATTTTCCTACCCATTACGAGGATCGCTCTCATATCACTCCCATTTTTAAGACCCTCCCCGGTCAAAAGTACGTAATTCAAGGTCAAATCTCAGCTGTTAGTCAATTTAAAGCTCGTGGAAATCTTTCCATAATTAAAGCAGCTATAAGAGATAAAACAGGAATTATTTTTGCCATCTGGTATAATCAGGAATATCTTAGCAAGCTCCTTAAAAAGGGAAGAAGGATTGTAGTAAGCGGCAAAGTAGGATGGGGATTTAGAGAAAGACAGATTAAGGTAGAGGATTTTGAGCTATTAACCGGGGATGAGGAGGACAATCTTCATCTCAAGCGAATTGTCCCCTTTTATCCTTTAACAGAGGGACTATCCCAGAGAGTTATGCGTCGAATTATTAAAAGTAATCTGGAGGATAAATCCTCTTATTTAATGGATTCATTGCCAGAGGAGATAAGGAGACGTTATTCTTTTCCTTCCTTTAAAGAGGCTCTAAATAATATTCACTTTCCGGAGAATTTTTCCAGTCTAAGGGAGGCACACAGAAGGCTTGTCTTTGAGGAATTTTTTCTTCTCCAATGTGCCTTAGCCTTGAGGAGAAGAGAATACAAGAGAGAAAGGGGAATCTCATTCCAGGTAGGGGACGGACTGGTGGAACGATTTATTGATTCTCTTCCTTTTTCCCTTACTTCATCTCAGGAAAGGGTAATAAGGGAGATCTTGGAGGATATGCGTTGTCCCCGCCCTATGAACCGTCTACTGCAGGGGGATGTAGGCTCAGGAAAGACGATAGTGGCAACGGTGAGTTTGCTTACAGCCCTTGTTAACGGGTATCAGGGGGCATTAATGGCTCCCACGGAGATTCTCGCTCAACAGCATTGGTTGAACCTAAAACAGCTTCTCCACCCTTTGAACATTCAGCCAGTTTTATTGGTAAGCGACCTTCCTCAAAGAGAAAAACGGGAGGTTATGGAGGGGATAAGGGAGGGGAAACTTTCATTGGTCATAGGAACACATGCTCTAATTCAGAAGGAAGTGGATTTTTGTAACCTTGGGATGGTGGTAATTGATGAACAACATAGATTTGGAGTTATGCAACGACTGAGTTTACGCAATAAAGGAAAGGCTCCTGATGTCTTGGTGATGACGGCAACCCCCATTCCGCGAACCTTAGCTCTGACTTCTTATGGTGATTTAGACCTCTCAGTGATCGATGAGCTTCCTCCCGGGCGCAAACCCGTTGTTACTCGCTGGGAGAGTGAGAGAAGAAGGATGGCGGTTTATGGATTTGTCAGGGATAGGTTAAAAGAGGGAAAACAGGCTTATTTTGTCTATCCCTTAATAGAGGAATCGGAGGAGATTGATTTGAAGGCAGCTATGAAGATGGCTGAACAACTACAAAAGGAGGTTTTTCCTCATTATCGTACCCAGCTTCTCCATGGAAGAATGGGAAGAGAAGAAAAGGAGAAGATAATGCAAGACTTTCGAACGGGAAAGATAAACGTTTTAGTCTCAACCACTGTCATAGAGGTAGGAATAGATGTTCCCAATGCAACTATTATGGTGATAGAAAATGCAGAGCGCTTTGGCTTGGCTCAGCTTCACCAACTCAGAGGAAGGATAGGCAGAGGAAAAGAACAATCTTATTGTTTTTTAATTACAGGAAGGAAAATTTCAAAAGAGGCAGTTAAGAGAATGAAGGCGATGTGTAAAACCACCGATGGTTTTAAGATTGCCGAGGAAGACTTAAAACTACGCGGTCCGGGGGAATTCTTTGGAACAAGACAATGGGGAATGCTAAATTTGAAAATAGCTGATCTGGTAAAGGATAGCCGAATGTTATATTTAGCTCGAAAGGAGGCCTTTCAATTAGTAGAGAAAGACCCCTTTTTAAGAGAGTATCCTCAGCTCAGAGAAAGGTTAAAGAGGGGGTTTGCTGCTCGATTGGAATTAGCCAGGGTTGGGTGAAGGGAGGTGATAACCTATGATCCTTGAAGAGGGCGAAAAGGAGTTAAAATCTGGAAAAGGTGTAATCAAGGAGCTTATGATATCCGGGGGAGAGCCGGAGGTTGCCCTGCAGGGAGAGGGGAATCTTTATGTAACCAACAAAAGGATAATTATGGAAAAAGAGTCTTTCACCCTTTTTGAGCTTCCCTTGAAGGCTCTCCAGGAGGCAACTGTGATGGGAACGATAAGAAGGAGCCTTGTTCTGGATGCGGATCTCTCCGAGATGAAGACGGATGTGAGGCAGGTTGACCAATCCCGATTGAAGGGCGCATCGGGCACGTTTTTGATCGAGGTGGATGAACCCTATGAGTGGGCTGAACAGATAAATTCAGTGGCAGTTAAAGGAGCTTAATAGACCTCCTGATAGTATTTTACCCTCAGGGAAGGATTGCCTCTGTCTACTACTGCTTTTATTTTTTTCTCCGCCACTATTTGCTCGGCCCTTAATACTCTGCCTTGGGAGACGATAGTAAAGCAGTTAGAGCTAACAGTAATTAAATTTGAAAGAGAGCGAAAAATGGCCTCTTTCTCATCATCCTCATCAATATAGCCGTCTTCATCGTCATCTATGCCATTACACCCTAACTTTTCTAAAAGAGGGATTTCCACTATCTCTCCTATTTCGTTAAAAGGCCCATTTTTTTCGTTGTACATAATTATGGCTTTAGCTAAAGAAGAATCGAGATAAGGTAGGGACTCTAAAACCTCTTCGCTGGCGGTGTTGATGTTGATCCTTCCCTTTATTATTCCCCCTGGTGAGTCAAATACAGTGATTTTGTCGCAAATTCGCCAGTCTCCCCCTGTTTGAAGTTTTATCGTCCTCCACTCTTCACCAGTATGTATATACCCGATCTCTCCAATATTGGCAAAGGGCCCATCTTTTACATAGAAGCTACTGTAATCATTTTCGCCTCTTCCCTCTCCGATAGTGGGAAGCCAACACCAGTTGCGAAATCCAGGACTTCCCCCTGGGAGAGAGGAGGCAAAATTTCTTGCTCTCGGGTCATTTTTTTCAAAGGCGTTCCAGGGGAGGTTATAATTATGATAGGTTACTTTATCCACTATATTTCCCTGATCATTTTTTAAGATTATCGTATCTGTGTAATTACCGAGGAGTTCTTTCCCTATAATATCTTCTCCTATTTTTATAACTGTATTGAATATAACTGTATAACTGTAAGGAGAGATCCTCCCGGTTAACTTTCTTTTATCCAGGGAGGTTTCTATTCGCCATTTGGAAATAGAGCAGGGAACGTTATATGGATTAAACAACTCTATCCATTCCATCTCTATATCCACTTTTATCTTTTCCTCTCCCTCTTGCGCCCAGGCCCTTTTTCCTTTAAAAATATCAAAAAACCCTTTTCTTCTATTTTTTATTTCATAATTTCTCAACGTCTTTTCTATCTTTTCTATCAGACTATCCTCTTTCCTCAGAACCTCTTCTTTTGCCCTATCTATTGCAAAGGAGGTACCTCTCTTCATCTTCCCCTTTAGCTTACCGATGATTGCCTCTTCCGTTTTATCCAGCAGGAACCTCGTTCCTCCCTTGAGCACATCTCCCACCGCCGTTACCACAGAGCAGGTAAAGTGAGGCATCACCTCATTGATATAGGGTGTTTTCTCTATCCCATATTTACCACGGTATTCGGTGGGGTAGTTGTCCTTGTCTCTGAAATCAACTATATTTACGGCGATCTGGTTGGCTTTATATTCAGGATAGCCCATTTTCTGAAGGATTTGACTGATGAGAGAAGGAGGTTCTTTATTGATATTTATTCTTGGCTTTCCTTCCCTATCTAAATCCTTATCGTAGGAGTAAATAGTGATAAAATCCTTTATCTTCTCAAAGGTTTTATCCCCTATCCCCGGCACAAGCCTTATCTCTTCGACCGTATCGAAGGGGTGGTCATCTCCATAAGGACGATCCGGGCAAAACTCGTCTGGTTCATCAATCCCCTCATTTTCCTCATCTATTTCTCCATCTGCGTCGTTGTCGATTC
>CAYSEE010000021.1:0-9463 GCA_964429955.1 uncultured Clostridia bacterium
AGTGATTTGAGGCGAAATTTTGACATTTTTAAATTTTATGTTATATTGGTTGAATAAAATGGGAGAGGATGATGGGGTGGTTTGAGAGGACTTATAACAGAATAAAGAGGGGGAAAAAGAAAATAGACGTCCCCGATGGTCTATGGACGAAATGTACTAATTGCTCAGGGATTATCTATAACAAAAGGTTAGAGGAAAATCTGAAAGTTTGCCCTAATTGTGGATATCATTTTTACTTGGGGGCGAGGGAGAGGATTGAGATTACTCTGGACAAAGATAGCTTTGTGGAATACAACTCTGGAGTGAATTCCGATGATCCTCTTAACTTTCCTGAGTATAAGGAGAAGCTGGAGAAAAGCAAAAGAAAGACGGGCTTGGATGAGGCAGCGATAATAGGAGAGGGAAAGATTGGGGGAAAGGCGATAGCGGTGGGGGTAACCGACTTCGGCTTTATGGGTGGAAGTATGGGTTCCGTAGTAGGGGAGAGGATAACTTTGATTATAGAGAGAGCTATGGAGAAGGAATATCCTTTGCTTCTGATCTCCGGCTCAGGAGGAGGAGCTCGCATGCAGGAAGGTGTAATCTCCTTGATGCAAATGGCCAAGACCAGTGCAGCCATAGCCAGACTAAAAAGACAGGGACTATTGTATATATCCCTCCTTACCCATCCCACCATGGGAGGGGTAATGGCGAGTTTTGCCAGTCGGGGCGACATTATATTAGCTGAACCAGGAGCTCTCTTAGGCTTCGCCGGTCCTCGAGTGATAAAGCAAACTATCAAACAGCAAATTCCCCCAGGATTTCAGCGAGCAGAATCCTTGCTCAAACATGGAATAATTGACTTAGTGGTGGAAAGAAAGAAAATTAGGCCCACCTTAATTAAAATTTTAGACTTTGCATTTTCTGGTTTTTAGTCTTTCCTGAAAAAATTCAAGTCAGCTATGTTTAGGAGGGGGGCTTTGTAAAGATTTTTACTTTCCAAACAGGGACAGGACAATCAAACAAGGAGGTTAAGTGATGGAAAAGCCCGTCATTAATGCGGAGCTATGTACAGGGTGTGAGGTATGTATTGATGAATGTCCGAATAACTGCCTGGAGATAGTGGATGATGTGTCAACCCTGGCCAGGCCGGAGGACTGCACTGGATGTGGAGCCTGTGCGGAAGCCTGCCCTTCAGAGGCAATCACTATGGAGGAGGAGTAAGTAATTTAAGGCAAAGAGATGAAGAGAAGGGAAAGCCGGGTGATAAGTGTTGGCAAGGTGAAAATTGGAGGCAATAACCCGGTAGTAGTGCAGGGAATGACCAAGACGGATACAGAGGATGTGAGGGCGACCGTAGAGGAAATTAGGCGTCTTGTGAGAGCTGGGGCTAAAATAGTGAGGATAGCTGTCCCTACAGTGAGGGCGGCCAATAGTGTATCTCAAATTAAAAATCAGGTAGATGTGCCCATAGTGGCCGATATTCACTTTAATTACAGGATAGCTATCGAGTGTATAGATAAAGGAGTAGATAAAGTAAGGATTAACCCCGGAAATATGCACAAAGAGGAGATTCTGCGAGTAGCAAGGAGGGCTAAAGAGGCACATATTCCCCTCCGCATAGGCGTGAATTCCGGTTCGCTTGAAGAAGACCTTTTAAGAAAAAGCCTGAATGGTGAGAGGACAAGAGGATATCGAGAGGAAAGATATAGACATGCTGTGGCTAAGGCAATGGTGGAGAGCGCCTTACAAACCGTGAGGCTATTAGAGGAGAAAAATTTCACCGATATCGTTGTTTCCCTTAAGTCATCCGATGTCCTCACCACTGTCCTTTCCTATCAGCTCATTTCCGATAAAATTCCTTATCCCCTTCATTTAGGAATAACTGCCACCGGTCCTTCTCCTCAAGGTGTTATTAGGTCGTCCATAGGGGTGGGTTTGCTTTTTGCTCAGGGGATTGGGGATACTTTAAGGGTGAGCTTGACCGATGATTCCGTAGAGGAGGTGAGGGTAGGGTATCAGATTCTAAGGTCCCTTCATCTCTCCGAGGCTGGTCCCACATTGGTCTCCTGTCCCACCTGTGGAAGGTGTAAAGTGAATTTGAAATCCATCGTCAAAAAAGTTTTTTCCAGGATAGAGAATATTAGATTTCCCTTGACGGTGGCAGTTATGGGATGTGAGGTTAACGGACCAGGAGAAGCCAAGGAAGCGGATATTGGGATAGCCTGCACGAGAGGCGGAGGAGTGTTGTTCAAGAAGGGAAAAAGGATAAAGAGGCTCAAAGAAGAAGATATGGTGGATGTCCTGCTAAGGGAAATTAAATCAAAGGCGAGTTATAAGTGACCAAATTCATATTTGTAACGGGGGGAGTTCTTTCCTCTCTGGGAAAGGGAATAGCTTCGGCTTCTATTGGGGCTCTTCTCAGAAGTCGAGGGTTAAGGGTGAGCATGTTGAAGTTCGATCCCTATATTAATGTGGACCCGGGGACGATGAATCCATACCAGCATGGGGAGGTGTTCGTCACAAAGGATGGTGCGGAAACCGACCTTGACTTAGGCCATTATGAGCGTTTTGTCGGGATAGACCAGTTCTCATACAATAATGCAACTGCTGGCCAGATCTACAGTGCTGTGATCGAAAAGGAAAGAAGGGGGGAATACTTGGGCAAGACCATCCAGGTAGTGCCCCACATCACTGAGGAAATTCAGGAGCGTGTGAGAAGGGTAGCAAGGAAGGATGAGGCTGAGGTGGTCATCACGGAGATAGGGGGCACAGTGGGTGATATTGAGTCCCTTCCCTTTTTAGAGGCTATAAGGCAGTTTCGTCTACAAGAGGGAAAACAAAATACCTTGTTTATCCATCTTACCCTCCTTCCCTATATACCCTCTGCGGCAGAGCTTAAAACCAAGCCCACTCAGCACAGCGTGGGGAAACTGCGCGAGATAGGAATTCAGCCGGATATCATTCTTTGTCGCACTCAGGTTCCCTTAACTTGTGAGGCAAGGGATAAAATCTCCCTTTTTTGCAACGTGGAGAAAAAAGATGTCATTCAAGCTATAGATGTGGAAAACATCTACGAGGTTCCCCTTCGTTTTGAAGAGGAGGGATTGACGGATAATATTTTGGAGAAGTTAAATTTATCTGTGCGGGGTAGGAATTTAGAAAAGTGGCGTCATTGGGTGAGGAAGGCACTCACCCTTCAAAGAGAGGTAAAAATTAGCGTGGTGGGCAAATACGTAAAGTTGAAGGATGCTTACAAGAGTCTGAGTGAGGCCTTTACCCATGCAGGTATGGCCAACGAGGTAAAGGTTAAGACCCTGTGGATAGAGGCCGAGAATGTGGAAAGGGATCCGGAGGGATATCTTTCCACATCCCAGGGCATTTTAATTCCAGGAGGATTTGGTGAGCGAGGAATAGAGGGGAAGATAAAGGCTGTACAGTATGCTCGTGAGAAAAAAGTGCCCTTTTTGGGAATCTGCCTGGGGATGCAATGCGCTGTTATTGAGTTTGCCCGGAATGTAGCTGGATTAAAACAAGCTGATAGCACAGAGTTTAACCCCCATACTCCTCACCCGGTGATAGACCTTTTACCAAAGCAAGAGAAAATCAGGGACAAAGGGGGGACGATGAGATTGGGGTCCTATACCTGTAAGCTAAGGAAAGATAGCCTTAGCTTCCAGGCCTATCGTAAAGAGGTAATTTACGAGCGTCATCGACATCGTTACGAGTTCAACAATCGGTATAGAGAAATTCTCACTCGAAAGGGGTTAAAGGTAGTGGGGATTTTCCCCGAGAGGAATCTGGTGGAGATCATCGAACTTCCCGATCACCCCTGGTTTGTAGCTACTCAGTTTCATCCGGAGTTTCAATCTCGTCCTTTCTCCCCTCATCCCCTGTTCAGGGATTTTATTAAGGCGGCTATGAAAAGTAAAGGGTGAGACGTGAAAGGTGAAATGTGAGGGAAAAATTCAGCTATGATTAAAATAAAGCTTAATCGTAAAAGCTTTATGGGCGGGGTAAAGGTCCCGGAGAATAAGTTTGCCCAGGCTGAGAGGATTGAGGAGTTTCCAGCACCGGAAAAGGCTATATTGCCTCTTAGTCAGCATATTGGCGCGCCCTGTGAGCCAGTAGTGAAGAGGGGTGATAAGGTAAAGACAGGCCAAAAGATAGCTGATACAAAGGCCTTTGTATCAGCCCCAATTCACGCCAGTATATCCGGGAAGGTAACAGGTTTTTCCAAGACTGTCAACCCCTCAAGCGGAAGAATAGAAGATGCAATCGTGATCAAATCTGATGGAGAAGATAAATGGGATGATATGGAGAGGATGGACTTAAACACACCAAGAGATGAACTTCTGAAAAGGATAAGGGATGCGGGAATTGTTGGATTGGGTGGAGCTACATTTCCCACCCATGTTAAGCTGTCACCTCCCAAAGATAAAGAAATTGACACGGTCATCTTGAACGGCTGCGAATGTGAGCCGTATGTCACCTCTGATCACAGGGTGATGCTTGAGGAGGGGGAAAAGGTCTTGTTAGGTCTGGAGGTTATCAAAAAGGTGCTCTCCTGTAATAATGCTATTATAGCTATAGAGGAGAACAAGGAAGACGCCATCTCTCACATTAATGATTTGATCAAGAAAAAGAAACTTAAAACCAAGGTTGTATCGTTAAAGACAAAATATCCTCAAGGCGGGGAGAAGGTTCTCGTTAAAGTTCTTTTAAATCGAGAGGTCCCCTTAGGGGGACTGCCACTCGACGTTGGTGTCGTCGTTCAGAATGTAAGCACTGCCAAGGCAATTTACGATGCCATCTTTGAAGGCAAGGCCTTGATTGGAAGAGTTGTCACCGTAACGGGAATGGTGAGAAAACCAAAAAACCTTTTTGTGAGGTTTGGTACCCCCATCACAAGTTTGCTCGATTATTGCGGTGGGATGGAGGAAGGGGCAAATGAGGTGGTCGCGGGAGGACCGATGATGGGTATATCCCTTCCAACTCTGGATTTACCGGTGACAAAGAGTGTAAACTGTATTTTGATCAAAAGAGGACTGATCCTTAAGGAAAGGGGCTGCATTAGATGCGGAAGTTGCGTCAAGGTTTGTCCTATGAACCTTTTGCCAACCGAACTTGTTAAATACGCAAAGATAGGTATGTATGATGTATGCAGGGAATATTACATAGATGATTGTATGGAATGCGGCTCCTGCGCCTATGTTTGTCCAGCGAATATTCCAATTGTCCAGTATATAAAGGTTGCAAAAAATGAAATCAGGAAAAGAAACAAGGCTAACAGCAGATAAAAAATTATCGCTCATGCCAGCTCCACACATAAAAAAGGACATCTCCGTTGAGAGAATTATGTATCTATTTACCTTAGCTTTGATGCTTCCTGCTGGAGCAGGTGTTTTCTTTTTTGGATGTTACGCCTTCTCTCTCATTCTTACATCTATATTCTTTGCCCTCTTAACGGAATATATAGCAAAGAGAATTCGTAGAGAAGAGTTCAAAATGGATGGAAGCGCCCTCATCACAGGGTTTCTTCTCGCCTTAACTCTTCCACCGAGATTTCCCCTCTGGATGGCTGCTGTAGGTGCCGTTTTCGCTATAGCAGTAGCTAAGGAGACCTTTGGTGGTCTTGGATACAATATATTTAACCCTGCCCTGGCTGGTAGAGCCTTCTTAACGGCCTGTTTTCCAAAGGAGATGACTCATTGGGTTTCTCCCTTTGATGCCATCACCTCGCCGACTCCCCTTAATAAGAGCTTTGTCTGGCATAATGGCAAGGTAGCTTTGTACAAATCCCTCTTCTTCGGCAATGTCGGTGGCTCTCTTGGAGAGACATCCGCCTTACTCATCTTGACTGCTGGCATCTTTCTTTTAGTTTTGAAGATCATCGACTGGAGGATCCCCCTCTCTTATATTGGAACAGTTTTCCTTCTTACTTTTTTATTTGGGAAGGATCCGAGCTTTCATATTCTCGCAGGGGGCCTTATGTTTGGAGCATTTTTTATGGCTACGGACTACGTGACGAGCCCGATAACCTCCAGAGGCAGGGTCATATTTGGAGTTGGGGCGGGAGCTTTAACGGTGATAATAAGGCTATTTGGAGGTATGCCGGAGGGGGTTTGTTTTTCCATTCTTCTTATGAACGCATTTACTCCCTTGATCGACAAGTACGTTAGACCGAGGCCTTTCGGATGGAGGAGGGTAGGTGGATAAAAGGAAAGCACTTAAAAAGGGTCTTATATTTACCGCGTTCCTCGCGTTGGTCGTCTTTATCTCAGGGGCAGCGCTCACCGTCACATACAGGCTTGCACAGGACAGGATAATACAGCAGAAAAGGATAAAGGTAGAGAAGATGATCAAGGGGATATTTTCGGATATGACCGACTACACATATGATAAAGATGAAGACCTTTATCTTATCTATTCATCGGGTAACCTCATTGGTTATGCATTTTTGGCGAAGGGAAAGGGATATGGAGGAGAGATAGATATCTTAGTGGGACTTGAAGATGAAAACACCGTTAAGGGAATAAGAATCGTGAGACACTCGGAGACCCCTGGGCTGGGGTCGAGGATAACGGGAGATTTCTTCCTCGCTCAATTTAAAAATATCAATATCGACGATGTTTTCTTGAAAAGTGAGGGAGGGAAAATAGATGCCATCACCGGCTCCACCATTAGCTCCAAGGCGGTGACGGAGGCGGTGTATAAGGCGGCAAAGGAGAAAGTTAGACTTTTAGAAAAGTGAGGATGAGGAACATTATGAACATATTTAAGGAACTTAAAAAAGGTATTATCGAGTTAAATCCCACGTTTGTGCTTGTGCTCGGGTTATGTCCTACTTTGGCGGTAAGCACATCTGTAGATAATGCAATAGGTATGGGGATTTCAGCGACATTTGTTCTCATATGCTCCAATATCCTCATCTCCGCCATAAGAAAGTTTGTTCCAAGGCTTGTGAGAATTCCCACTTTTATCGTGATCATCGCCACCTTCGTGACCATAGTTCAAATTACCCTTCAGGCCTATCTTCCGCCTCTATACGAGGCTCTGGGTATATATGTCCCGCTGATCGTGGTAAATTGTATTATCCTTGGGAGGGCGGAGGCCTTCGCGTCAAAAAATCCGGTTTTGTATTCAATCGCCGATGGAATTGGCATAGGCATAGGATTCACAGTTGCCCTGATCCTGATCTCATTTCTCAGGGAGGTTTTTGGTACGGGAAGGATAAGGTTGTTTGGTCATGAGATTTTTAAACTCCCTGTTTTGGGTAGCCATCCATTGTTGGTATTTATCCTTCCTCCGGGAGCCTTTTTAGTCATCGCGCTAATCTTAGGATTATTTAGATATACCGGAGTGATTAAGGGTGAGTAATATATCAAATGAGATGTTAAAAAGGGGGAGCAGGCCGAAGGCCGTTGAGGGGGAAACGTGAAACGTTGCCCCCTCAAGTATCTTTAGATATACAGGGGTGATCAAAGGTGAATGAGTTAATCTCTATATTCATTAGTATGGCGTTGATCAACAACTTTATCCTCTCGAGATTCCTTGGGTTATGTCCATTTTTTGGGGTCTCGAAGAAGCTCGGCAACGCGCTCAGTATGGGCATAGCAGTCATCATAGTTATGTTTTTCGCCTCGATCGCCGCATGGGCTTTGTATAACTATGTCCTCATCCCTTTCCGCATAGAGTACATGCAAATTGTCCTCTATATTCTCGTCATCGCTTCCCTTGTTCAAATTATAGAGATGGCCATAAGGAGGACAAATATCATGCTTTATAATGCTCTGGGTATATACCTGCCGTTAATTACTACGAACTGCGCCGTCTTAGGCATTACGCTTATCAACACTCAGGAAAACTACTCCCTTATTGAAGCTATGGTGAGCTCACTTGGTGCAGGGAGTGGATTCACGCTTGCCCTTATCATTATGTCCGGCATAAGGGAGAGGTTGGAGCTATGTAACTCTCCAAAGTCCTTGAAGGGACTTCCTATAGCATTTATAACGGCTATGCTTCTTGGCTTAGCGTTTCTCGGATTTGGGGGTATGGGATAATGCTTCCGATAATCCTTGCTATAACAGCTGTTGGGTCCCTGTGTGGAGCTATAATAAGCATTGTGAACTTCTTGCTTCCCGAGGATTCCGAGCTCTTGCGTAAGACAGAGCAGATCGTGGATATCTTACCGGGGATGAACTGTGGAGCCTGTGGAAGCCCTGGTTGTTTTGCCTACGCACAAGAGCTTGCAAAAGATCCTACCTATATAAATAATCACCCCTGTATGACCCTGATGCACGATGAACAAAGGTTAAAGGAATTAGAGAGGAGACTGGGGATCTCGGTGAAGAGGATTGAACAAAAAGCAATTATTCATTGCAGCGGAAACTCCAGGGATCTATTTGAATATAATGGTGTCCTCTCCTGTAA
Source organism: uncultured Clostridia bacterium (assembly GCA_964429955.1). Taxonomy (GTDB): domain Bacteria; phylum Aerophobota; class Aerophobia; order Aerophobales; family B47-G16; genus CAYSEE01. Next base: position 8,413 of record CAYSEE010000021.1, read on the forward strand.
GGCTGCCTCTCTACTTTCCCTGGGGCACAGAACCTGTGCATACAGTTGCCTTGGGTTTGGAGACTGCGTCCAGGTTTGTCCATATGAGGCGATAAGGATAGATGAAGAAAAGAAGGTCGCTGTTGTTGATAGAGATAAATGTATTGGATGTGGGCTTTGCGTGAATGAATGCCCTAAGGGCCTTATAGAAATAGTTCCTGCTGAGGCATTTGTATTTTTAGCTTGCAGTTATGAAGCAAGAAAGAATATCCCTGGAAGGGAAAGATGTGATAATGGCTGTATTCATTGCAGGAAATGCTATAAGGTCTGTCCTTCTAATGCCATTACATGGGATGAGAAAAAAGATCTTCCGGTAATTAATCATACGATGTGTACCGGCTGTTATAAGTGTGTGGAGGTCTGTCCTTCGCATTGTATGGTTAAGCTTTAAATCCTGCGTTATATTTTTCGTGGGTAATATCGTAGCTCAGGCCTTTAGGCCTGATGAATTTAGGCAGACCTAAAGGTCTGCACTACGACTCTTCGGGGTAGGAGAGGATTGAATCTTCCCAATGTATGAAAAAAGGAGCTTAGAATATGAAAAGAATATATAAGATATCGGGAATTTTTTTTATTCTCATCTTCGCTCTTGTTTTCTCCCTGCTTTACCTTTATGAGAAAAGACCGAAAAGATTTGAGGAAACTCGGAGCTTGATGGACACCTATGTCACCATAATAGCCTATGGTGATAAGAATACACCTGAGGCAATAGATGAAGCATTTCGGCGTATGAAGGAGATAGAAAGTGTAGCCTCAATTTACGATCCCAAAAGCGAGGCATTCTTTCTCAACAAAAATGGCTATATTGAGCGGCCATCAAAAGATTTCCTTTATCTCATAAAACAGTCTCTATATTACTTTAAGCTAACGGATGGCACCTTTGATGTTACAGTTCAGCCTTTTTTGGACCTCTGGAAGGGAGGACTGTGGAAAAAGGATAAGGATATCCAGCGAAAAATGATCGATAAGGCATTTAAGGTTGTGGGTTCTGACAAGATAATCATCGAGAAGG
>CAYSEE010000022.1:0-9439 GCA_964429955.1 uncultured Clostridia bacterium
GGTTTACAAATCCAAGATTCGAAGTTACAGGGATCTTCCCTTAAGATACTTTGAGCTTGGCACCGTTTACAGACAGGAGGATTCAGGGGTATTGCATGGGCTTCTTCGTGTGAGAGGCTTTACTCAGGATGACGCTCATATATTTTGTATGCCCTCTCAGTTGATAGGGGAGATAAGAGGGGTATTGCAATTCGTCATATTTATGATGAAGACCTTCCATCTTGGTTATCGGATAGCCCTGTCTACCCGGCCGCGAAAATTTATCGGTTCCCTTGAAAGCTGGGAGCAGGCAACCCAGGCTTTGGTAAACTCCTTAAGGGAGGAGGGGCTGTCCTTTGAGATTGCTGAGGGAGAAGGTGCTTTTTATGGGCCGAAAATAGACATTCAAATGGAAGATGCTTTGGGTAGGTTGTGGCAAGGTCCTACTATCCAGGTTGATTTTAATCTTCCAGAGAGATTCGATCTAACTTATGTTGCCTCCAGCGGACAAAAGGAACGTGTGGTGATGATACATAGAGTAGTGCTGGGGACAATAGAAAGATTTCTTGCTATATTACTTGAACACTGGGGTGGAGCTTTCCCCCTCTGGCTTTCTCCGGTACAGGTTAGGATATTGACCGTAACGGATAAGGAGATTCCCTTTGCCGAAGAGGTCTATCAAAAGATGATGAGCGAGGGGATACGGGTGGAAATTAACACCAGAAATGAGATGTTGGGATACAAAGTAAGGGAAGCACAGATGGAGAAAATTCCCTATATGGTTATCGTAGGATCGAGAGAGAAAGATAATGGAACTATTACTGTGCGCACAAGGGAGGGGGAAAACTTGAAGGAGATCAAGATAGGGGATTTTATCGATATGATCAAAAAAAAGATAAAAAATAAAGAAGTTTAGGAGGTTTATATTAGAAGGGAAATAAAAAATCGGGTGAACGAGGAGATAAGGGCGAAGGAGGTAAGGGTTGTCGATGAAGAGGGCAAACAGGTGGGAATCCTTCCCCTTCCAAGGGCTTTAGAAATTGCCCGTGAGAGGGGATTAGATTTGATAGAGGTAGCCCCTCAGACCCATCCTCCTGTATGTCGTATTCTGGATTACGGAAAGTTCAAATATCAACAGGAGAAACGAAGAAAAAAGACCCAGAAAAAACATTCCACCGGCGCGTTAAAGGAGATAAGGCTAAGTTATAAGATAGATGAGCATGATTTTATGGTGAAGGCAAGGAGTGTGCGAAAATTTCTGGATGAGGGACATAGGGTAAAGGTTTCTCTTAGGTTTAGGGGAAGGGAGATGATGCACCGAAGGTTGGGAGAGAAAGTTATGGAGCGCTTGATCAAGGAAACAGAGGATATGGGAAGGGTCGAGTCCTCTCCCAGAAGAAGTGGAAGGTCTATAGAGCTGTATTTAATACCTAAAAGAAGTAATGAGGAAAGGAAAAGGAATGCCTAAGTTAAAAAGTCATAGAGGGCTGATGAAGCGCCTTAAGAAAACCGGAAAGGGGAAGATAAAAAGAAGCAGGGCCTATGCGGGACATTTGAGGAGAAAAAAATCCTCCAAGAAGAAAAGGAAGATAAGAAAAAGTGTCTTATTAAGCAAAGAGGATACTAAAAGGGTAAAGCGCTTGATACCCTACATCTGAACAAGAGGAAAAAATGAGCAGAGTAAAAAGAGGGATAATACACACCAAGAGAAGAAAAAAGATTTTGAGGCTTGCTAAGGGATACAGAGGAGGAAGGAGCAAACTCTATACTTTAGCCAGTGAAGCCTTAAAAAAAGCACTTTCAGCGAGCTATAGAGATAGAAGGAGAAAGAAGAGGGACTTTAGAAAGCTTTGGATTGCCCGGATTAATGCAGCGACTCGGGAGAACGGGCTTTCTTACAGCTTTTTTATAAAAGGGCTCAAGAAGGCTGATGTGGATCTTGATAGAAAAATTCTCTCTGATCTGGCTATAAATAATCCTGATGAATTTTCAAAATTGGTCGAGATGGCCAAGAAGGAACTAAAGGAATAGAATTGTCCCAGTGGCTGAAGTCCTTATTGAAAGTAGTAACAATATTTATCTGTCTGGTTGGGGTGGCCATAGGGATAGCTCTTCTTACCCTCCGCATATTGATGCCTCCGGAGAGAATAGAGGTTCCTTCTCTCGTGGGTAAGAGTGTAATGGAGGCCGTTCTTCTTTTAAGTGAGCACGATCTATCATTGAGGGTAGTGGGCAAAGAGTATTCATCCCAGATTCCTCGGGGTGTCATCGTCTCCCAAATTCCTTCTCCGGGAGTGCGGGTAAACAAGAACAGAAGGATTGAGGTAGTTATAAGCGAGGGGACAAGATTGGTAAATACCCCTCTTCTTATGGGAAAGGGTTTGGCGGAGGCGAAAATTTATCTTTTCCAACAAGGATTAAAGTTAGGAAGCATAAGCTATACTCATAGTAATCTCCCTAAGGGAGAGGTTATATCTCAGGATCCCCCTCCCGAGGTGGATATGAGCAGGGATGAGGGGGTAAATCTCTTGATAAGTCTGGGGCCGAGAGAAACTCAATTTTTTATGCCCGATCTTATAGGAGAGAAGGTGGAGAGGGCGAAACAGTTGACGGAGAGGCTATCTTTAAAGATAGGGGAGATAAAGGAGGTTCCCTCTTCTGGAAGTGAGGGAGTAATTATCTCTCAATTTCCAAGCCCTGGTTCTTTGGTCACCGATAAGACCTTGATTAAACTGGGGGTAAGTGCTTCTTATACGAGAAGACAGCCTGTCTATCCCGAGGTCAAGTGGACCCTGACCTCCGTTGATATCCCTTTGGGTTTTGAAAAAAAGAGGCTGAAGGTTGTTATTGTCGATGCAGACGGAACGAGAACCATTGATTATGGAGAAAAGGAGCCGGGAGAGAGGGTATGGGTCACCTGCAGGGTAAAAGGCAAGGGGGAAGTCAGGATATACTTAGAGGATGAGCTGGTAAAGTTAGAAAAGATTGAATAATCTGGAAAAGTGAGAGTGGTTAAGATAGCACCTTCTATACTTTCTGCTGACTTTAGTTGTCTTTATGAAGAGGTAAAAAAGATAGAAAGAGTGGCTGATCGCCTTCATTTAGATATAATGGATGGACATTTTGTTCCCAATTTGACCTTCGGCCCGGGAGTGGTGAGCTCTCTCAGGAGGAAAATTAGCCTTCCCTTAGAGGCTCATTTAATGATGGATAATCCTGAAAAGTGGATTGATGCCTTTGCGCTGGCTGGGTGTGAGTGGATCATACCTCATGTTGAGGCCTCCTTTCATCTGGATCGGCTTATTACCTCTATTAAGGAAAAAGGGATTAAGGCGGGAGTAGCCTTAAATCCATCTACTCCTCTTTGTGAGCTAGAATATATTTTGCCTAAGTTGGATCTTGTCCTTCTTATGACGGTTAATCCCGGGTTCGGAGGGCAAAAGTTCATTCCTGAGGTTCTGTCAAAGATAAGAGATTTAAAACAGATAGGCAGGGAGAGAAAGCTCTCTTTTGAGATCGAGGTTGACGGAGGGATTAATCACAATACGGCTAAAAAGGTGATTAAGGCAGGGGCTACTGTATTGGTGGTAGGGACGGCCGTCTTTGATGCATCTGATGCAGAGAGGGCAGTTATCGAGCTGAGAAGGGTTTAATTCATTTAATAGACACTGATGGGGATTTAGGTTTAATACAAAAAGGAAAGGAGGTGGAGGTGGCGACAAGAATTCGGTTGCGAAGAATGGGAGCTAAAAAGGTTCCCTTTTACCGTATAGTGGTGGCGAATTCTCGCTCCCCAGTAAAGGGAAAGTTTATCGAGATCTTGGGATGGTACGACCCCAGGGGTAAAAAGGTAGAGGTAAACAAGGGAAAAGTTTTAGATTGGGTTAGCAAAGGTGCTCAGCTTTCCAATTCTGTAAAAAAACTTTTGTTAAATTTTTCCATCTTTTCCTCGAAGGAAATACCTTAAGGCCGAAACAAAAGGTGATGGAGCATTGATTTTCAAATCACTAAGCAAGGAGGTTGTTAAGATGCGGGAATTTGTAGAGTACATTGTCAAAAAGATAGTGGATGACCCTGAGCAGGTGCAGGTACAGGAAGTAAAGGCAGAGAAGGTTATTCTGCTGGAGATTCGCGTGGCCAAGGAGGATATGGGTAAGGTGATAGGGAAAGGAGGTAGAGTAGCTAATGCTTTGCGAACGATTGTAGGGGCAGCAGCGGCTAAGTTGAAAAAGAGGGTGATGGTGGAAATTTTAGAAGATTAAGCGGTAAAAATGCGAGTGGATATTGTCACTTTATTCCCTTCTATGTTCCAGGGCCCTTTTGAAGAGAGCATAATTAAGAGGGCGAGGGAGAAGGGAATCTTGAGTATTTATATTCATAATCTACGTCAATTTACCCATAATAAACATCGTACAGTGGACGATGTTCCCTTTGGGGGCGGGGGCGGAATGGTTATGAAGCCGGAACCTCTTTTTGAGGCCGTGGAAAAAATCAAGGAGAAAGTCGGCCCTGTGAGGGTCATCTTGCTCTCCCCTCAAGGGGTGCCTTTTGATCAGGGAAAAGCTAAGGAGCTGGCGAAGGTAAAGAACCTAATTTTTGTATGTGGGCGCTATGAGGGAGTAGACGAAAGAGTAAGGGAGCATTTGGTGGATGAGGAGATATCCATAGGAGACTATGTCCTTACGGGAGGAGAATTGGCGGCTATGGTAGTTGTAGACGTGGTGGCACGAATGCTTCCTGGCGTATTGGGATGCGAGAAATCAGCAAAGGAAGACTCATTCTACGAGGGACTTTTAGATTATCCTCATTATACTCGTCCAATGGAGTTTAGAGGATGGAAGGTGCCAGAGGTTCTTTTATCTGGAAATCATCAGGAAATTAGGAGATGGCGCAGAAAGAAGATGTTGGAGGTAACCTTAAAAAAACGCCCTGACCTGTTGGAAAGGGCAAAGCTTGATCAAGAGGATAAAAAGTTATTGAGTGAAATAAAAGGATTGTTCGATGCAGGCAAAGATAAGGAAAATAGAGGAAAAATATAAGAGGGAAGTTTTGGATTTTCGTCCTGGGGATACAATAGCTGTCCACCTCAGCGTTCATGAGGGAGGAAGAGAAAGGACCCAGGTCTTTAAGGGGGTGGTTTTGCGAAGAAAAGGAGGAGGGATTAGAGAGAGTTTTACGGTAAGAAAAGTTTCCTTTGGTATAGGAGTGGAGAGAACTTTTCCCTTACATTCTCCTTTAATTAAAAAGATGGAGATGATAAAACGGGGCAGGGCGAGAAGAGCTAACCTGTCTTACCTGAGGAATGAAGGATAGGGGATGAAGAGGGAGACTCTATCATGGCTCAAGGAAACGGTAGAGACCGTAGTCATCGCCTTTATTTTGGCCTTCTTAATAAGAAGCTTTGTAGTCCAAGCCTTTTACATTCCTTCCGGATCTATGGAGCCCACCCTCGAGGTAGGCGACCGCATTTTAGCATATAAAATTTTCTATGGATTGAAAAATGTACACCGGGGAGATATAATCGTCTTCAAATATCCCCTTAACCCCCGAAAGGATTTCATTAAAAGAGTGATTGGGCTACCGAGGGATACACTTATGATAAGGAATAAGAAGGTCTATATAAATGAAAAGTTGCTGGATGAACCTTACGCCGTTCATAGAGATCCCTGGGAGAGCGGCTTTCCCCGGGACGAATATGGGCCGGTTCAAGTTCCCGAAGGTTCCCTGTTTGCTATGGGAGACAACAGGGACTCCAGCGATGACAGTCGATATTGGGGATTTGTTCCCGAGGAGAACATAATAGGAAGGGCGTTTCTTGTCTATTGGCCTCCATGGCGGATCAGGATTATAAAAAGGCCCGAGTATTGAAGGGAAGATTTATTAAAAGAGGAAAGCTGGGCAGAAGAGGAGAGGCGATAGCGGTCAGCTTCCTGAAGAGGCAGGGTTACAAGATTATAGAGAGGAATTATCGCTCCAAGCTTGGGGAAATAGACATAATAGCAAGGGAGAAAGACAATATAGTGTTTGTAGAGGTGAAGACGCGGCGATCCGATGATTTTGGATTGCCACAGGAGGCTGTGTCTTACCGTAAGCAGTACCGCCTTACAAAGATCGCCTTAGGTTACCTTGCATACCATAGATTAAGAGGGATGAATTGTCGCTTTGATGTGGTAGGCATTTTGATGGGAAGGGGAGGCGAGGTCAAGAATGTTGAGCTGATCAAGGGAGCCTTTGAGGCAACCTATTAACAACACGGATTTATCCTACCCTCATTTAAGTTTATGAGTGAATTCACTATGATATTACCCTTATTTTTAATCACCGTGATGGTAATCTCATTGTCAGGGGTGATGATGCCTGGTCCCGTATTTGCAGCAGCAGTAAGCAGGGCTTACAGGTCACAAAGAGCAGGGGCATTAGTAGCTGTGGGACATGGGATAATAGAGTTTCCCCTGATGGGGTTGATATATTTTGGCTTTGCAGAATTTTTAAAGTTGAATATGGTGAGATTAGCTATAGGTATAGTAGGGGGAGCGATATTGGTTTATATGGGGATTGGTATGATCAGAGTTCGTGCCCTCGCCCTCGAAGAGGGTGGGGATCTGCCTTATAACTCATTGGTGGCCGGGATCGTTACCACTGGCTCAAATCCCTACTTCTTTTTGTGGTGGGCGAGCGTGGGAGCAGCGCTCATAATGAAATCCTTAACGTTTGGCTTAATTGGGCTTATCTTGTTTGCCATAGTGCACTGGCTATGTGATCTTGGATGGTATTCAATTGTGTCCTTAACCGTGTATAGAACTCATCATCTGTGGAACAGGAAACTGCGGAAAGCGGTGTTCAATATATGTGGTTTGGCGCTATTTGGCTTTGGCATATGGTTTATGTGCTCTGCTATTGTGTGAACTCGAATTTGGAAAATTACTAACCCTGATTTTCCCCTTCCTCGGTATTTTCAAACAGCGGGGGACACGAAGTGGATCCCCCTCAAGTATCTCGAGGGAGCAAAGTGTTAGCTAAAGCTTACACCAGTGCTCTTATCGGAATAGATGCATACCCTGTAGAAGTAGAAGTTGATTTAGCGAGAGGACTGCCCAATTTTAACATAGTGGGCCTGCCCGATGCGGCGGTAAAAGAAGCTAAGGAAAGGGTATCCGCTGCCATCAAGAATTCCGAGCTTGAATTTCCCTCAAAGAGGATCACTGTAAACCTTGCCCCGGCTGATATTAAGAAGGAAGGCTCTTCCTTTGATCTGGCCATAGCCATCGGAATTCTTAAAGCAAACGGAGCGATAAAAGAGGGCGATCTGTCCAAGTATCTCATCCTCGGGGAACTTTCCTTAGATGGAGGAGTTCGCGGGGTTAACGGAGTGCTTTCTGTCGCTCTGGAAGCCTCAGCAAGAAAGATAAAAGGTGTTATCCTTCCTCTATCTAACGCGCGGGAGGCAGCAGTGGTGGGGAAAGTGAGGGTATATCCTGTGGACAGCCTCTTGCAGACAGTGAAGTTCTTAAACAAGGAGATAACGATCGAGCCCTTCAAGTGCAATTTAGAGGAGGCCCTGAGGGAAAATTCTCATTATGAAGTGGACTTTGCCGAGGTGAAGGGACAGGAACTCGTGAAGAGGGCTTTGGAGATAGCCGCTGCTGGTTCACACAATATCCTGATGATAGGTCCACCCGGGGCGGGCAAGACAATGCTGGCCCGGCGCATCCCAACCATTATGCCCGACATCACCTTGGAAGAAGCCATAGAGACCACAAGACTTCACAGCATAGCTGGCCTCCTGCGGCCTCATCAGGCCCTGGTGGGCACACGCCCTTTCAGATCCCCTCATCACACAATTTCCGAAGCAGGGCTCATAGGAGGGGGAAGAATTCCCAGGCCGGGTGAGGTATCTCTTTCCCACAATGGAGTTCTATTCTTAGATGAACTTTCCGAGTTTTCCCGTCATGTTCTCGAATCGCTCAGGCAACCATTGGAGGATGGAGTGGTGAGCATCTCCCGTGCCCTCACCTCAGTCACTTATCCGGCCAGGTTTATGTTGGTGGCAGCTATGAATCCCTGTCCCTGTGGTTACTTTGGTGACCCCAATCATGAGTGCACCTGCACTCCCCTTCAGATACAAAATCACCTAAGTAAGGTCTCCGGACCCCTTCTGGACAGAATTGATATTCATATTGAGGTGACAGCAGTGAGAAAGGAGGAGCTTTTGGGTAAGAGGACTGCAGAGCCATCTTCGGAGGTCAGAAAAAGAGTTAACGAGGCCAGGAAAATTCAGCAGGAACGATTTAAGAATCTTCCCATTTACTCGAACGCTCAAATGAGTCCCAAGCATATTCGCAGGTTTTGTCCCTTGGGAAGGGAAGGAGAGGATTTGCTTCGCTCTGCTATCTCCGAGCTTCATCTTTCCGCAAGGGCCTATCATAGGGTTTTGAAGATCTCCCGCACCATAGCTGATCTTGAGGGAAAGGAGAGAATTGAGTCCAGTCATATCTCCGAGGCTCTCCAGTACAGGTGCTTAGACAGGCAACTCTGGAGGAGGTAGAAAGATTGCTCCTTCCCGGATCATAATCAAGATCAAGGAAAAGGGGGTCAGGTCTCAACATTTAACATTTTTCTAATTTCCTTCCCTTCGAGCCTCATCAAATTCTGGTTTCAGAAAAATATCAACTGCAGCATTTAGAGTGTAAGGATAAGGTGGTGGTCTTCTAATTCCATGTTTTTTAGCTAACCAGAAACAGCGAGGACATTCAAGGTAAAGTTGAAGGACAAGCCGGGATATTTTTTGAAAATTCTGGCTCATCTTTTCTTCTTGCTTTTAGTTTATTTCTTCATTTTGATCTGTCAATATACTTCGCTAAAAATACGTCAGGATAAGGATTTTATTAATTAATTTTTGATAAATGTGCCAAAATGAATAAAATTGTTACTGAACGAAACAAAAGAGCTGGGACAGAATTTCTCCCAAATTCAGTGAAAGAGCAAGGGATTTTTGGAGGTGTGGTAGGAAATTCGACATCATAAAAGACCGCAAGAAAATGAAAGGAGACAATCGAATGTTTGAACATCTACCAAAGATAACTAAGGAAGTTGCCGAGCGATTGATGGATAAAGACGTTCCTGAGTTCAGTGATCTGTGCAAAAACAATCCTAAAAAGGCAAAAGAGGAAGTTGAATCCGCTCTTCAGGAGATTGACAAAGAGTGAAATCCTTACTTAGCTAAAGATATAGAGGCAGGTGTAAGTGGAACCTTGGGTTTGATCGAGGACCGATTTAAACCTAAGGAATTGAAGATCATAAGAGTGCTTTCTTTAAAAGGATACCTTCTTGTATGTGAAGCTTCGGAGGCAGCTGCCTGGGCTAAAGGAATGGAAAAGAGGATTAAGCTCTGATAATAACCTACATCAATTTATTGGAGGGCATTAAATGATAGACAGACAAGAAGCTCGTAGACATATTG
>CAYSEE010000023.1:0-9093 GCA_964429955.1 uncultured Clostridia bacterium
ATGAGAATGTCCGGTTGGTGGAGGAGCGCTCTCGCGAATCCGAGCTTTTGCTGCATTCCCCGCGAAAAGGCTCCCAATCTCCTGTTCTTTACCTCGAGCAAATTTACCGCCTCAAGAAGTGTATCTATCCTTTTTTTCTTATTTCTTACCCCATAGAACTCGGCGAAGAAATCCAGATATTCGAGAGCTGTCATCTCCTTATATAAATACTGCTTCTCGGAGACAACTCCAATTCTTTTTTTGATACCCAGAAAGTTTTTGGCTAATTCCTCTCCAAACAGGTATATCTGCCCTTCTGTTGGCTTTAAGATACCCAGAAGCATTAAGATGGTGGTAGTTTTTCCCGCTCCGTTGGGACCCAGAAATCCGTAAATTTCTCCTTCCTCTATCCTCAGGTTAAGATTTTTTACCGCCTTAACCCCGTCATAGTCCTTGCTTAGTTTCTCCGTGCGGATAACCATTTCCTCCTCCTAAAAAGACAAGATATTTGATCCCGGATTCGGCATTTTTATTGTTGCTCCTGGGCAAGCGGTGTTTTGGAACGGTCGCTTATCCAAAACATCCTCGGCGGAGAGCTTAATAAATTTAATAGGTTGCCGAATCCAGGTTGACATTATTTATTGTCTTCGTCAAAAGAACGATTAAAGCCCATATCCGCAGAACGCATATGTTTAACCGATCTTACAAAGTAGACTACCCCAGTTAAAATGGCATGAAGGGCCATCACCCCCAAGGAGTATAAAGGTAGTCCGGTGAGGACGCCCACGAGGATGTAAATGGTGTAGATGTTCCTTCTCCCATCAAAGCGTCTGAATGCTCGGTCAAATGCGGAGTAGTCAGCAAGGGGCGTTTTCATGGTCATCCGAAATTGCATAGAGCAGTGTCGGCTGAAGGTGTCAAATAAGAGCATCACCAGACAGAGTTCTAAGGAAAGCAGGCTCTTGGTGATGGTGAATACCGCCCAGGAGAAGGCTATATACCAGGATTGTTCATAAAGAGCGTCGAGGGTATGCTCCAGATGCCCTACTTTGGTAATTATGCCCTTTGCCCTGGCCTGTTTGCCATCTAAGCCGTCCAGAATATTTACCAAAAAGGTGAGAAAAGAACCTACGAGAAGCTCCCCTCTCAAAAACAAAAAGGTTACAAGATAAGCAAAGATATTGGTAAGTATGGTAAGCTGATTTGGTGTAATCGGAAGTTCGCAAAGGTAATGGATGAGCTTCTTCTCTATGGGTCTGTGGACGTACCAGGCGAGGACATCAAGCGTTTTTTTCTGCGTTCCCTCAATGAAGTGCCTTTTGGCAACTTTCAGGTCATCCTTAGAACTTATTCGGTGCCAGAAAGGTTTGACGTTTCTGCGTAGTTCCGAACTATAGGAAAGCGTAAGCGAGATGTCCAGATAGTTGACTTTCTCCCTTTTAAGAATCTTGTTAAGGCACATTGGCCAATCAACATGATCGGTAAGGCCATCCTCTAATTCAAGCAGAATCTTCTTCTCACAGAGGGCCATTCCGGCGTAGACCTTATCCCATTTACCTAAGGTATGTCCTATCTTCTGGATCGTTCCATTTTTTGAGAGAATTTTGAAAGATTCCTTAACACATTTTTTCTCAGGATTGCCATCACAGCAGATGACCGTTCTTTTGTGCTGAAGCAAGCTTTCGAGAAAGGCAGGGTCAAAGACGCAGTTACCCTCCATAATGAGAAAAAGATTTTCCTTACTCTTCCTACCTATAGAGGATAAGCCTTTATCTTGATCCTTCGGCCTTACGAGCTTCAGCTCCATTCCAAGGTTTTTTGCCTTCCTTATCTCCTTTTCAACAAGGTGTAAAATCTTTTCTTCGGCTAAAATGGTTACCTTCCTTATCTCCTTTGACCTTAATAGGTAAAAGTTTCTCCTCAGTATGGAAAGCCCACATAATTTAAATAGACCCTTAGCGTTTGTAAATAAAATTATCGCTTCCATTTTCTTTCTCTAAGCAACCTCTCTGCACGGGTCAATTCTTCCAGTGTATCTACATCCAACCAGAAATTTCCCCTTAAGTCAAAGGCCTCAGCACCGAACCTCTGAGCGAACCTATCTTTGGCCTCATCCCATTCATCCTTTCCCTCCCTTAAGGTTTCCTCCAATACGGGGAAGATTTTCCTTGAACATAAAAATAACCCGCAATCAAGGGCATTATACTTGACTAAGTTCTTTCCCACCCTTTTAATTTTATTCTCCTCCATAAGAACCTTGGTGGCTCCCTCGGGATCGGCAAATCTTGGCTTTGAGTCAACTACACAGACCAGATCACCCAAATGTTGAGGAAAGTTTAACAAGGGAGCCGCCTCATAAATGTGGTCGACCATACTTAGTAGAAAATGCTCCTTTACATAATCCCGCACGCAGAAGACAGAAAGTCCATTGCCTCGATGAAACTCCTTATTCTCCACCCAGGTGATTTTGCTATCCCTCGCAATTTGGCTCCTTGAGAGAAATTTCTCGATCTCTTCAGCTTTATACCCGACCACTATTATAAGATCCCTTATCCCGAGGGTGAGGAAGAAGTGAATCGTTCTTTCTATTAACGATATATTATCTACCTTAGCTAAGGCTTTTGGAGCTCCCAACCCAAGTCTTTTCCCCTGGCCAGCTGCCAAAATTACCGCTTTCATCTTTCGATCTTTCCCGCGATGAACTCCTCCACTTTCCTTTTGGCCTCGGAATCCGAATATTGAATTGGCGGATGTTTCATAGCATAGGCTGAGATGGAGGTTAGAGGTCCTCCAATACCTCTATCTAAACCAACTTTGCAGCATCTGATGGCATCCACTGCTACACCAGCGCTGTTTGGAGAATCCTCCACGGAGAGCCTGAGTTCCAAATTAAGTGGGACGTCTCCGAACTCTCTTCCTTCCATTCTGATAAAGCATATCTTGTTGTCGTTCTGCCAGGGAACGTAGTCGCTGGGACCAATGTGAATGTTCTCTGGAGGTAAGGGAGTATCCAGTTGAGATTGAACCGCCTCTGTCTTCGAAATTTTCTTCGAGGACAATCTATTTCTGGCAAGCATATTTAAGAAATCAGTATTTCCCCCTGTATTAAGCTGGTAGGTGCGGTCTAATTTTACCCCTCGATCGACAAATAACTTTGTCAGGACTCGGTGAGTGATGGTAGCACCCAATTGTGCCTTTATGTCGTCGCCTACGATGGGAAGGCTCTTTTCCTCAAATTTCTTCGCCCACTCCTTGTCGGAGGCGATAAATACAGGTATACAGTTTACAAAACCTATACCCGCCTTCAAGGCTGCCTCGGCGTAAAACCTTGTTCCTTCCTCTGAGCCCACCGGTAGATAGTTAATCAAGATCTCAGCTCCGCTTCGTTTTAATTCCTCCACCACATCGCAGGGCTCCTCTTCTGCAACACAAAAAGTTCTGTCCTCATCATAGTCGGCCATATGATCGGCAACTCCATCCAGCACTACGCCCATCTTTACCGTTACTCCGTAGTGAGGGATATTGGGGCAAAATATCTTGGTGCAATTTGGCTTGGCGAAGATGGCCTCACTTACATCCAGGCCAACTTTTCTCTTGTCCACGTCGAAGGCGGCCACTACCTTGATATCACCTATTTTATAGCCGCCTATCTCGGGATGCATTAACCCAATCACCTCTTTTCCATCTTTATAATATTCTAATCCCTGAATTAAGGAGCTTGCGCAGTTTCCTATGCCAGCAATTGCAATCCTTATCTCTTTCATCATTACCTCCTTTTGAGTTTTTTCGTTCTTCTAAGGTAACTCCGATGCCTTAGCTAAGGAAAGGTTCGCTCCCAAGCTCCTATCATATTGTCTACCTCGTATTGAGAGGTGAACTTATTTTAGTGGAATTTGAAGCTGCTGTCAAGGGGAATTGGCTGAGAATCTGATAAGATAAGGATCTTCCAATACTCCCGAGAGACAAATTTTGGCTGAGCACGTAAGCCAGAGACTATGGAGCGCTTTTGGGACTTGACAATTGTATTCTTTTGTAGTAATATTATTATGACATTGAAGCCGAAAACAAGTTTCAACAAATGGAAAAAAATGGGGTAAAGGTTCGTATTTTTAACAAAGATTATAACTTAAAGGCAAAAAGAGAGGATGAGGAATACCTCAGGGAGGTTGCTAAGTATGTAGATGATAAAATTAGGAAAATAACTGCCCTTGCTCCTCAAAGAGAGGTTGAACAAATAGGTATTCTTACCTGTTTAAACATCGCCGATGAATTATATAAACTGAAGGAGAAGAATAGAAAAATTAAAGAGCGGATCGAGCAACTAATAGAAAAAATCAACAGGGAAATTAAGTGAGATTAAACTGGTTGGATGTGGCGATAATAATATTAGTTGTTTTATTTATGATCCGAGGGGCAATAAAGGGCTTGTTCAGGGAGGCTTTTGGATTAGGTGGTGTTTTCATAGGGGTTATCGTTGCCATCAATCGCTATGAGGTAGTAGGAGAGGTACTGAGTCAGGAACTCAACAAGTTTGGCACGTTTTCTCCAAAGGTGGTAAACCTTATAAGTTTTGCCATTATTTTTATAGGAATAGCTCTGCTTTGTAGTTTGGCTGGAGTAATCCTTCATAAGGCATCAAAATATTCCCTTGTCAAAGGTCTGGATCAGGGAGGAGGGTTGTTGTTGGGGCTATTTGAGGGATCACTAATTTGTAGCATAATTTTAATTCTTTTAAGTATATCCCCTCTTTCTGAAAAGGCCGGAGAGTGGATGAAAAGTTCCCTCCTGAGCCCTTATTTAATTAAGGAAACCCCAGTCGTATATGATAGATTAATTTCTCTTGTCCCGGGTAAGGCAAGGAAATTTATGGAAAAGCTAAACAGGTTTGAGGAATTATCAATAGGGAAAGATAAGGGAAAGTAAGAAATTGAGGAGCGGAGAGGCTTTACCGAAAATATTTGACCGAATTTCTCAAGAAAAGTTTGAGGAGGAGTTTCTCTCCCCTTATGCGAGCAGAAGCGGGCAAAGCAGGGGACGAGAAAGGAAGGAAGTGCCCTGCCCTCTGAGGACGGAGTATCAGCGGGATAGAGATAGGATCATTCATTCAAAGGCGTTTCGTCGGCTCAAGCATAAAACCCAGGTATTTATTGCCCCGTTCGGCGATCATTATCGTACCCGACTTACTCATACCTTAGAGGTAAGCCAAATTGCACGGACTATAGCCCGTGCAATTTGTTTAAATGAGGATTTAACTGAGGCAATTGCCTTAGGACACGATTTAGGCCATACTCCATTTGGACACACAGGAGAGGATGCTTTAAATAAGGTTCATCCGGAGGGTTTTCGACATAATGAGCAAAGTCTCCGTGTTGTAGAAAAGCTGGAGGGAGAAGGGGGATTAAACTTGACGTGGGAGGTGAGAGACGGAATCTTAAATCATTCCCAGGACAGGGAAAGGATTCTGGATCCTAAAAGTAAAACCCACCCTCATACGCTGGAAGGAGAGGTGGTGAGGATAGCTGATTCTTTGGCTTATGTAAATCATGATATTGACGATGCTTTAAGAGCAGGGATAATCAGGGAAGGCGATTTGCCGACAAGGCCCTTAAAAATTTTAGGAAGGACTCATAGAGAGAGGGTAAATTCTTTAGTGCAGGACATTGTTAGGGAAAGTTCAGGAAAACCTCATTTATCTATGAAGAGGGAAGTTCTTGAGGCTTTTAATGAGCTAAGGGATTTTATGTATGAAAGAGTTTATTCATCCTCAGTTTTACTTCCGGAGATAAGGAAAGCCTCCGAGGTAGTAAGTAGACTTTATGATTTTTATTTAAAGCATATCGATCTTCTGCCGGTTTCTTTAAAAAGGAATATAGAAAAGGAGGGGAAAAGAAGGGCAGTAGTGGATTATATCGCTGGGATGACCGATCAATATGCCCTTAGCCAATACAAGGCTCACTTTGTTCCACGGGGATGGTCATAAATGGCTGGATACATCTCCGACGAGATAATTAACAAAATTAGCGAGCAGACGGATATTGTGGAGGTAATCTCAGAATACCTGCCCTTAAAGAAGGCTGGTAAGAACTACAAAGCTCTGTGTCCTTTTCATGAGGAACGCACTCCTTCTTTTATAGTATCTCCGGAGAAGCAGCTCTTTCACTGCTTTGGCTGTGGAGTAGGAGGCAATGTTTTCACCTTTCTGATGAAATGGGAGAAGATCTCCTTTCCTGAAGCCGTGAGGATGCTCGGGGAGAAACTGGGAATACCCATCTCCGTAGAGGAGGAAAAGGGAGAGGTCTCCAAGGAGGAGTTTTATCAAATTAATGAATCTGTGGCTAATTTCTTTCAAGGGGAATTGAGGAAAAATAAGGTAGCTCAGGATTACTTAAAAAGACGGGGATTTAGCGAAAAGACGTTGGATACCTGGAAGGTGGGCTACGCTCCTGCCTCAAGGGTTTTTTTAAGTTTTTGCAAGAAAAAAGGGATTTCTCTTGAAAGGCTAAGGGACCTGGGGCTATTATCCTTAGGAAAAGAGGACTGGTATGCATATTTTCGTGAGAGGATTATTTTTCCCATCTTTACCCCCCAGGGCAGAATTTGTGGATTTGGAGGGCGAGTTTTAGATAGCTCTTCGCCCAAGTATCTTAACTCCCCTCAGTCTCCCGTATTTGACAAGGGGAGAGTTCTTTATGGGTTAAACTTTAGTAAAGAAGCGATAGGAAAGGAGAAGGCAGTAGTCCTTGTAGAGGGGTATACCGATGCCATTACTCTTTACCAGGGGGGGATAAGAAATGTAGTAGCCTCTCTGGGAACCTCCCTTACTGCATCTCAGGCTCGACTTATTAAGCGCTATGCCGATGAGGTCTTTATTGCCTACGATCAAGATAAAGCGGGAATTGCTGCTACATTGCGGGGGATAGATCTTCTTTTAGAAGCTGATTTAAAGATAAGGATTATTTCCCTTCCTCGAGGAATGGATCCCGCTGAGTTTTTGGATAAGAAGGGAGCTAAACTGTTTGTAAAGGAGAAGGATAAGGCTATCTCTTACTTTGATTACAGGGTAAATCTTGAGATTGGACAAAGTTCTTTCTTAGAACCCGAAGATAAGCTGAGGGTAGTTAATGCTCTCTTTCCCACTTTAAGCAGGGTTAAGAACTTAATAAAGCTTCAAGAATTAATAAAAAAGTTAGCTCATCGACTTAATATAGATGAGTCCCTGTTGGGGATGGAATTTGAGAAGTTCAAAAGGCGGCAAAGGCCTTCCTTTTCTCCAGAGATTTTCAAAGTTCAAAATGATCAAGAAAAAACAGAGAAAATTCTTCTTCAACTCATGTTGAATAGCACAGAGGTGGTAAGAGTAGTGGAGGAGAAATGGGATGTGGATTATTTTGTCGATCCCTTTTACAAAAAAATTGCTCAAAGGATAATCTCTTTAACAAAGAATAGAAAATTGTCTCCTTCCATATTGATAAATCAATTAAGGGAGGAGGATGCTTCCTCATTTATCTCATCTTTTTCCTTATCCGATGACCCCTTTAGGGGAATTGATAAAAAGAAGACAGCACTTGACATCATTAAGACCTTACAAAGGAATAGGAAGCAGAAAAAAATCGATGAATTGAGAAAGAGAATAGAGGAAGGTGAAAGAAAAGGAGAGGAGGAGAAAATTAAAGAATGGCTTGAGGAGTTAACTGAGCTTAAGAAACAAATTTTATTGAGGTGATTAAATTATGAAAAAGGATGTTAAAAGAGTTAAAGATAAAAACAAATTAGAAGAAGAAATTTTTGATGATATCCCTGTTCCAGAGGAAGATAAAGACATCTTGGATCTTTTTGAGAAAAAGGAAGTTGATGTCCTTGTTGCGAAGGAGGGAAAAGAAGGAGAGCCCTCTCTTTTGCCTCCAGATATTAGTGATGGAATAGGTAGATATTTGCAGGAGATTGGAAAAACTCCTCTTTTATCCCCCGAGGAAGAAAGGGAATATGGCAGAAAAGTAAGGGAAAGCAAAAAAATTCTTCGAACAAAGGTCTTAGAAATAGGCAATTTGGCGGAGAAAAACCCGCATTTACGTGCCTTAGCGGAAAAAGAAGGGGTAAAAAAGGAGGATTTTCGTGGAGCGAGAAAAAAATTTCGAAAAGCGAAGAAGATAACTAATTTTGTGATAGGGTTAAGTGAGGAGGAAGAAAGAAAATTAGAACCGCCCGAGGATAGGGAGAAATTTCTTAAATTGCAGGAGGAAGTAAAAAGAGCTAAACTCTGCTATGAGCATTACAGAGATAAGATGATAAGGGCCAATCTGCGTCTGGTAGTAAGCTTTGCTAAAAAATATATAGGCAGAGGCGTTCCCTTCTTAGACCTTATCCAGGAGGGGAATATTGGCCTTTCTCGTGCTGTAGATAAATTTGACTATAGACGAGGGAACCGCTTTAGCACTTACGCTAGCTGGTGGATACGTCAATCTCTATCCAGGGCGATCTCCGATCAGTCCCGAACTATTCGGGTTCCCATCCATATTACGGAGCTTATGAAAAAGGTAAGTAAAGCGTCTCAGGAATTGGAGCAGGAGATGGGGCGAACTCCTACCGCAAAGGAGATTGCCAAGAGATGTGATCTTCCTGTAGAAAAGGTGGAAAAAGTTCAAAAGGTAATCATTCGTTCTACCTCTATGGATATGCCTATAGGAGAGGATAAGGATAGTCGGTTAATAGAGCTAATTGAGAACGAAGAGGCAACCAATCCCTTTGAAGAGATAAACTTGAAATTTCTTAAGAAGGAGATAGATGAGTTAATAAGTGAGGTTAAGGATACCAGAGAGCGAGAGATTTTGAAACTCCGTTTTGGAACAGAAAATGGATGGGACTGCACCTTGCAAGAAATAGGAAGAAGATACGGAGTAACCAGGGAAAGGATAAGGCAAATCGAGGCTAAGGTGTTGGAACAATTACGAGAAGTAGCTAAAAAGAAGATGCTTGAGGAATATCTGGATTAAATGAAAATCTTTCTCGCTTTTATTCGGCCATCTCTGATGTTTGAAGAAAAATTGTGCCGAGGTATATCTGGGCCCATAGCTCAGTCGGTAGAGCAGCGGACTCATAATCCGTAGGTCCGAGGTT
>CAYSEE010000024.1:0-9018 GCA_964429955.1 uncultured Clostridia bacterium
CCGATCGGGCCGTTGAGGGGGAAATGCGAAGCATGTCCCCCTCAAATATCTTGAATAGGTTGCCGAATCCAGGTTAAAAATAAAATTTCCGAATATAGGCTAAACAATGCTCAGAATTTCCCGAAATCTTACAAGGAGAAAGATATGGAGAAGAGAAAAGTAATAATCATTGGCGCTGGTCCAGCTGGCTACGTAGCCGCTATTCGGGCAAGCCAGCTGGGCGCTGAGGTCACACTGGTGGAAAAGGAAACAATAGGAGGAACCTGTCTTAATCGAGGTTGCATACCCACCAAATCCCTTGTTTCCTCCATAGAGGTTCTTAATTTAACAAGACGGGGAGAGGAATTCGGCCTTGAGGTCGGCGAGACAAAACCAAATTTTTCCTGGATGATGAATCGAAAGGATAGAATTGTATCTCAACTCCGCAGGGGAGTTCATTATCTTCTCAGCAGGAACAATATTAAACTACTCCAGGGGAAGGCAAGCTTTCTTGCACCTTATAAAATCAAGGTAGAAACTCCTGAGGGAATGAAGGAGATCGAAGGAGAAAGAATCATCATCGCTACCGGCTCAAAGCCTATTCTTCTTCCCTTTATTAATGCTGATCATCCCACGGTTTTAACCAGTGAAAAGGCCCTAACCCTTAAGGAAGTTCCTCAAAACCTTATCATACTTGGGGCTGGCGTCATCGGATGTGAATTTACCTCCATATTTAATAGATTGGGAAGTAAGATTACTATAGTAGAGATGATGGACCAAATTCTGCCTAAGGAGGACAGAGGAGTTGCCCGGCAAATGGAACAAATTTTCCAAAAAGAGGGAATAAATGTCTTCACTAAAACCAAACTTGAAAGGATAACCAGATACCAGAACGATAAAATTACTGTAGAACTTGACAATGGAAAAGAAATTACGGCGAATAAGATTCTCGTTTGCATAGGTAGAACCCCTTATACTGAGGACCTTGGCTTGGAAAACTTAGGTCTGGAACTCGATGATAAGGGAAATATCAAAGTCAATGAGCGAATGGAAACCAACATTAAGGGGATATACGCTGCTGGCGACGTCGTTGGAGAACCTCTTCTTGCTCATTTTGCCTTCAAAGAGGGAATCGTCGCAGCAGAAAATGCCTTAGGAATTGACTCTAAGATGAATTATAATACTATCCCTCATTGTATCTTTACCTTTCCTCAAATAGGGACAGTCGGCTTAACCGCCGATGCGGCCAGAGAAAAGGATATAAGGATAAAAATGGGTAGATTTTCCTTTGCCGCTAACGGTAAGGCTCAGGCTATGGGTGAGACAAGGGGCTTTGTTCAGATGATAGTGGAAGAGGATAGTGGTAAAATCTTGGGAGCGCAGATTATAGGACCTCAGGCCACTGAGCTAATTCACGAGATAGCCTTAAGCATTAAATGGGGCGCTACCGTCGAAGAACTGGGCAATCTTCCTTACGCTCATCCCACTCTCTCCGAGACCGTTATGGAAGCAGCTCTTAGTGCTCAAGGAAAACCAATTCACTCAATTTAAAGGAGGCACTATGCTTGTTCTGGGAATAGAGACATCATGTGATGAGACGGCAGCGGCGGTAGTGGAGGACGGGAGAAGGATTCTCTCCAATGTAGTAGCCTCTCAGGTAGAGCTGCATCGAAAATTTTGGGGGGTAGTCCCGGAGATAGCCTCAAGGAGGCATTTGGAAATAATCATTCCCGTAATCGAGGAAGCCCTTAAAAGAGCCAATGTGCGTTTAAATAACTTGGATGCGATTGCAGCAACCTATGGGCCGGGTCTTTTAGGTTCCCTGTTGGTAGGATTAACGGTGGCAAAAGGAATAGCTTATGCCCTAAGTCTTCCCTTTGTAGGTATCAATCACTTAGAAGCACATCTTTACGCCAACTTTCTTCATCATCCAGAAATTACCCCTCCCCTGGTGGGGCTGATTATCTCTGGCGGTCATACTGAACTAATCTATTTATCCAAAGAAGGAAAATACCAATTACTGGGTACAACCAGAGATGACGCTGTGGGAGAGGCTCTGGATAAAGTAGCTAAAATCCTTCACCTGGGATATCCAGGAGGGCCTATTATTGAGAAGATAGCTAAGGAGGGCGATCCTGAATCCATAGATTTGCCTCTGGTCCATTTTAAGGAGGATACCATGGATTTCAGTTTCAGCGGGATAAAGACAGCCGTGCTATATTATGTGAGAAAGTTAGAAAAAAGGAATATCCCCATTCCGGTTTCAGATTTAGCTGCCAGCCTTCAAAGAAGAATAGCTCAAATGCTTACTGAAAGGACATTTAAAGCCGTCTCCCTAAAGAAGGTAAAGCAATTGATTTTAGGAGGCGGAGTCTCATCTAACCTATTTCTTCGCACCTTCTTGGAGGAGAGAAAACCCAAAGGTTTAAAAATCTTCTTCCCCCCTTTGCAGCTCTGCACTGATAATGCAGCTATGGTAGCTGCCTGTGCCTATCCCAAAATTAAGGAAGGCAAAATTTCTCCCTTTTCCTTGGACGCTCAACCTAACCTGAACTTCTAACCCTCTCACCAATAATCATACAAGATATTGAGGAGGACATGCTTCGCGATACTTCAAAAGATAATCGAATGAATTTGGCTTATCATTGGTATGTGAATTATTTTCCTGTGGATAATGTGGATAACTCTGTTAATAACTTTTCCTTAAGGGTTAGAGTAAAATTTCTCATAATAAGCTAATAAAAGGGATATAGAGATTTCCCCATCTAAAAATCAATTATTTTAAACAATCCCTGCCTGTGGATATCCCTTTCCTGAAAGCTCGCTCGAAAACTTTACAAAGTGAATGTAATATGGTAAACTAAGTTAACTTCTACCACTGGAGTTGGACTTTACCAATTCCTTCGGAATGCAAAAAATTTCCTACGATAGATGAGGATGATTAAATAATTCCTATTAAACCGGAGAAGCAAATGGATAAAACCACCGAACTGAAGATAAAAGCAAATCAACTGCGTCAGGACGTAATAGAGATGACAGCTGAGGCTGGATCAGGACACCCGGGAGGCTCTCTTTCTTCAGCGGATATAGTGGCCTGTCTGTACTTTGATGTCCTCCGTCATGATCCCAAGGACCCGAAATGGCCGGATAGGGATAGATTTGTGCTCTCAAAGGGACATGCCTGTCCCGTGTTATACTCAGCTCTGGCAAGATGTGGCTATTTCCCGGTGGAGGAATTAAAGACCTTGAGAAAGATAGGCAGCCGCCTCCAGGGACATCCGGATAATAGAAAGACACCGGGGGTGGAAATCTGCAGTGGTTCCTTAGGTCAGGGTATTTCGACGGCTGTAGGAATGGCCTTAGCTGGGAAAATGGATAAGAAGAACTTCCGAGTTTACACCCTGATTGGTGATGGGGAAATAGAGGAAGGCGAGGTGTGGGAAGCAGCTATGAGTGCCAGCCATTATAAACTGGATAACCTTTGCGCTATCCTCGATTATAATGGCCTGCAGATCGACGGCCCCATTAAAAAGGTGATGTCCCCAGAGCCGATCAAGGAAAAATGGCTTGCATTTGGCTGGTATGTCATAGAGGTTGATGGGCATAACATCCCTGAAATTCTAAACGCCTTTAGCCAGGCGAAGGAAATTAAGGGCAAGCCCAGCATAATCATCGCTCATACTGTGAAGGGAAAAGGAGTATCCTTTATGGAGAATGTAGTGGGATTCCATGGAAAAGCTCCTACCAAGGAGGAAGCTAAAAAGGCTTTGAAAGAACTGAGAGAAGAGGTGAAGCAATGGAAAAGTTAATAGCTACAAGAGACGCCTTTGGTGAAGTTCTGGTTGAATTAGGGGGAAGATATGAAAATTTGGTGGTCTTAACCGCTGATTTAGCTGAATCCACCAGAACGTATAAGTTCGCCAATCGCTTTCCGAACAGATTCTTCAATATAGGAGTTGCCGAACAGAATATGATGGGAATAGCGGCCGGGCTGGCAAGCTGTGGAAAGATCGTCGTCGCCTCCTCCTTTGCCATCTTCGCCTCTGGAAGAGCGTGGGAACAGGTAAGATATAGCATCTGTCATTCTTACCTTAACGTAAAAATAGTGGCCACCCACGGAGGGATATCCGTGGGAGAAGATGGCTCTTCTCATCAAGCAGCTGAAGACATTTCCCTAATGCGCACCATCCCTGGTATGAGAGTATTGGTCCCCGCTGATGCCGCGGAGACCAAAAAGGCTGTGGAGGTGGCCGTGGAAACCGAAGGTCCATTTTACATTCGCCTCGGCCGACCGAAAGTTCCCTTAATTTTCGAGGACGAGCTCCCCTTCCAATTGGGCAAGGGATATAAATTAACTGAGGGAAGCGATGTGACCATCTTTGCCTGTGGGATTATGCTCTCTCAAGCTCTTGAGGCGGAGAAAAACTTAAGAAAAGAAGGAATTAGGAGTCAGGTCATCAATATGTCCACTATTAAGCCCATAGACAGACAGATCATAATCGAGGCGGCAAAGACCACAGGAGCTATAGTCACCGCCGAGGAACATCAAGTAATCGGGGGATTGGGAAGTGCTGTATCGGAAGTCCTATCAGAAAACATCCCCACCCCCTTGGAAAGAGTAGGGTTAAGAGATCAATTTGGAGAATCGGGAAAGCCTCAAAAGCTGTTTGAAAAATACGGATTAACGGCTGGACACATCGAAGAAGCGGTAAAAAAAGTGCTAAGGAGAAAATAATTGAGGAAAAACAAACGGTTTTTAAGCCTGGCGATAATTTTCAGCTTGATCATAGGGGGAGTTCTTCTTACACAGGTCTGGGCAGAAAATGATATCTTCTCAGAACTAAAACCATTTTTCCAAGCTTATCAGGTCATTCAAAATCGATATATAAAAAAGGTCGATCCTTCTAAGCTCATCCAAGGGGCGATCAAGGGAATGATCGAATCCCTGGAAGATCCTCATTCGTACTGGTTAGATCCCCGCTCCTACAAGGAAATGGAGATAGAAAAGGAAGGAAAGTTAGGGGGGACGGGGATGAGGATAACCATCAAAGAGGGATTCCCAACCGTCGTCTCCTGCATAGAGGGAACCCCGGCCAGTAAGTTCGACATTCAGCCAGGTGATAAAATCATAAAGATAAATGGAGAATCGACCGAGGGGATTACCCTGTCGGAGGCAGCTGAGAGGTTGCGAGGAGAACCAGGAACAGATGTGACCATAACCATCCAAAGGGAGGGGAGAGAAGAGCCCCTTGAACTTACCATAACCCGCGTTATCTACAAGATACCCAATATCAAGAAAAAGTTATTAGATGGAAGCATTGGATATCTTAAGATTACCGAGTTTACCGACGAAAATACGGCTAAGGATGCAGAAAGCGCTCTCATCGAACTTGAAAAGAGAGGAGCCAGCTCCCTCATCCTTGACCTAAGGGATAATCCAGGTGGAGGTCTTCTCCAGGCTATAGACGTGGCTGATAAGTTCCTCTCCTCGGGGATAATCGTCTCCACTAAGGGACGAGACCCCTCTCAAGAACGGGTATATTACGCACATCCAGAGGGAAAAGCTTTAAAAGTCCCCTTGATAGTTCTAATCAATGGGGGTAGCGCCAGCGCCTCGGAAATTGTGGCCGGAGCAATTAAGGATCATAAGAGGGGAATCTTATTGGGAACCAAGACCTTTGGCAAGGGAACGGTCCAGGTAATTGTCTCCCTGGAAAATCAAGGTGCGATAGGCCTGACCACAGCCAACTACTATACTCCCTCAGGAAAATGCATAGAGGGAAGAGGGATTGAGCCAGATATGAGAATAGAGGCCTTTGAGCCTACTCAAGAACAAAGAGAAATTCTGAATAAATTAAGGAAATCCACCTATGTAGAGAAATTTCTCGCTGAGCATCCTGTATGGGAGGAAGAGGACTTAGCTCCTCTAATAGATAAGTTAAGTGAAGAGGAGGAAATCCAAGTAGACGAGGAACTCTTAAAAAGGGTCCTTCGAGAAAAAGATAACAACAAGGACAACGATATCCTTAACGACCTTCAACTTAGGCGAGCGGTGGAGCTGCTAAAGTCCTTAAAAATCCTAAAAAGAGCGTAATGAAAAAAAGCTATGGCAAAAAGAAAGAGAAAAAAATCTCACAAACTTGTTTATATAATAATAGTGGCTGTTCTCCTGGCAGGAGGAGCAGGTTTATTTTTTCAACTTGAATCTATCTATTATAGGAAAAGATTTTCGGAGCTTGACTTAAAAATTGACAAAAGTCTTCAAACGATGGGCCTGCCCATCCTGAGCAAAAAGATAGGAAAAGCAGGGTTTTTCCCAAGATATCCTCAGGCTGAGGAGATAATAGAAATTCCCTTTGATTATCCCTTAGATGAGCTTCCTTCTCGAATTAAAAGAATGTTTTCATCTAAATCATTGGAAGTTCAAAGAATAAAAGAACAAAACCTTAAGGACACCTATCAAATTTTAGTTACCGTAGGATTTGGTAAAAAGATCACTCATATTTTGAGGTTTTTCCTGAGAAAGATTAAAATTGCCCTACTCATCGATGATTTCGGATATTCACAAGGAACGGCGGTGGACATTTTTTTAAAGGAACTGAATGTGCCTCTTACTGTCTCAATTATCCCCGGGACTCCCTATGCCAAGTCAATAGCGAAGATAGCTCACAGTAACGGAAAGGAGGTAACCCTTCATCTTCCTATGGAGCCAAAGGGAAAGTTCAATAATGAATACAAATGGATAATTCTATCGGGGATGCACAGGGAAGAAATTGAAAATACAACAAGGCAGGCTATAAGAGATGTTCCTTATTGTGTAGGATTAAACAACCATATGGGATCCCTTGTTACTTCTAAAGAGAGAATAATGCAACCATTGTTAGAGGTAGTTAAGAAAGAAAGGCTATATTTTGTGGACAGCAGAACCACTCCTGATTCCATAGCCTTTACCTTAGCTAAAAAAATGGGGGTGAAATCTGCTTATAGGGAAGTTTTTCTGGATAATGAGAAGGAGAATGGCTATATTAAACGGCAGTTTCAAAAGCTCATCCTCATCGCTAAAAAAGAGGGGAGGGCACTGGGAATTGCTCATTCAAATCCTGTCACCGCCCAGGCCTTAAAGGAGGTTATCTCCCGGTTGGAAAATAGAAAGATTGAGCTCGTATATGTCTCAGAGATAGTAAATTAACCTATGATAAGGAGGAAAGAAAATGGTGGAGAAATTAGTAAAAAGAGGGGGGTTGGCCATTTTGCTGCTTCTGGTTGGCTTCTCTTCGGCCAGGGCACAACAGGACATCGATTTGATTGATACTCCTACAGCCAGGATATTGAACAAAAATCAATATAGCATTAACTTTCGCTTCTTCCAGGATGGGGGAGTCCTTGTGACAGGAAAGGCAGGTTTAACGGAAAACTTCACCATAGGAGCTTCTTACGGAGGGAAACAAGTGATTGGGATGGGAAATTTTGAGGGAAATCCTCAGCCAACTTTCTCTCTCAAATATAAACTGGCTGAGCAAGGAGAGAAAATGCCCGTTTCCTTAGCGGTGGGTTATGACGGTCAGGGATACGGAACATATTATAAGGAAGGAGATAAAATAGAAATAGATGGTGGTGCTAAAATTATAAAAGACGGAGTGGGATTTTATCAAACAAGCTCTCCAGGATTTTTCCTTTCCGCCAGCGAAAAGATTGAAAAATTCTACGTTCATGGAGGGATCAATCACTCCTTAGAGAACGATCCGGGCAAAAGCGGCATCTCTTTCTTCCTGGGAGTGGATGTCCAGCTAACCCCTCAAATAGTGGGAAAACTGGAATACAACGACCTCTTCCATGGGGAGATCAAATACTCGGATATCTTCGAGAAATCTTCCGATAAAGTCTATAGGCGCTCAGGAGGAGAGCTAAATATTGGCTTAAAATGGCAATACACTCCTGAGTTCAGCCTGGAGTTCGATTTTCGAGACATAACCCAGCGATATCGTTCCTCTGGGAATAGAATATTCCAGATTAATTACTGCGGGGAATTTTAAGAAATGGTTGAAGAATATAGGTACAGTTTGGACTTCGAAAAACCAATTATGGAGCTGGAAAGCAAAATTAAGGAATTGAAGGAATTGGCTGAAAAAGAGGGGCTTGATTTCCATGAAGAAATCACACGCCTTCAATCCCGTTTAAAAAAACTTCAAAAGGAGACCTTTGCCCACCTTACTCCCTGGCAGAGGGTTCAGTTAGCCCGACACCCCAACCGCCCTAAATTATTAACCTTGGCTAACTTAATTTTTGATGATTTCTTACTACTTCACGGAGATAGGCTCTACGCCGATGATCAGGCTATAGTGGGAGGCTTAGCCAAGATAAAGGGTGATAGAGTGATATTTATTGGTCATCAGAAGGGAGAATCGGTTAAGGAGAATCTGGTTAGAAACTTTGGTATGGCTCATCCAGAAGGATATAGAAAGGCAGCGAGATTGATGGGTTTGGCGGAAAAATTGGGCAAGCCCGTGCTCACCTTTATTGACACCCCGGGGGCTTACCCGGGAATTGAGGCAGAGGAAAGAGGGCAGGCGGAGGCCATTGCCGCTAATTTGGAGAAAATGTCCGAGTTAAGGGTACCTATTTTATCCATTGTCATAGGTGAAGGAGGAAGTGGAGGGGCTTTGGGAATTGGAGTAGGGGATAAAATCCTAATGCTGGAGAATGCTATCTACTCGGTAATCTCGCCTGAGGGATGCGCTGCCATCCTCTGGAAAAATCAGGAAAAAGTTGAGGAAGCAGCTAAGGCCCTTCATCTTACCTCACAGGATCTATTAGAGCTAAAGCTAATCGATGAAATCATTCCCGAACCCAGAGGGGGAGCTCATAAAAATGCCGAACAAACAGCGAAAAACATCCAACAGGCAATAATTAAGCACTTAAGGGAACTTAAACAAATACCTGCAGAGGAGTTAATTAAAAACAGGTATAAAAAGTACAGAAACATAGGAAAATTTAAAAGGAATTAAACAGGGGGAGCAGGCCGAACATTGGAGGGGAAAA
>CAYSEE010000025.1:0-8939 GCA_964429955.1 uncultured Clostridia bacterium
ATATGTGGCGCGGCTTTCCAAAACTTAGACCCTCTCAGGGTATTCCCTTCCTTGTATTTCCCGATAATGCACTATGGGCAAAGATTTTAAAAGTGGACTTGCGAGAATATTATTCCAATCCTGAGGTTCATCTGAAGACCCAGCTAAAAATGAATATTTATCATTTTAATCATTGGGAGGACAATACTTATTATACTAAGGATTTATCCATCTGGTTCGGGGTAATTACCGAGCTTAGTTTCTTTGGACCAAAAATTATTTTTTTCCCCAACCGAGAAGGCTGGATTAAGAGTCCACCTTTGTTGCAGAAAAAGGAAAGTTTGGAATGCTTAAAGCAGCCTGATTTTTACAAAAGTGGACTTATGCCAAAAATTCATGAATTTTACGAAAGGATGAATGAGCTTGTAGATGGAAGATTGAGAGTGCTCTTTCCTATGTGGGTCAGAGGCCCTTTTTGCATCGCCGCTCATTTAAGAGGGCTGGATAATATCATAATGGATATGCTGGAAGATCCCAAATTCGTCCATACTCTTATGCGATTTATAACCGATTCTGAGAAAGAATGGGCCAAAGAAAGGTCAAAATTTCTCCATTCCCCTATCGAGAAAACATTTCTTTTTAACGACGAAGTTGGGCTGCCTCTCATAACCCCTGAAATGTACGAGGAATTCGTTCTTCCATATGAGATAGAGTTAGCTAATTTTTACGGTGGCATTCTTTATTGGCATAGTTGTGGGGATACAAGCGATTTTATTAATTTGATAAAAAGAATTCCAGGATTGAGGATGTTTCACGTTGGGCCGAGAACGGATGTTTTAAGAGCAGCAGTAGCGTTTGGACCGGATGCCTCTCTTGATGTGGATTTAGACCCTTTCAGGGATGTCCTTGAAGCGGATGAGGAGAAGATGAAATCAAAGATAAAGAAAATAATAGATATATGCACAGAAAGAGATGTTTCTTTTTGCATTCGTGCGGATGGATTTCAACCCGTTCACACCCTAAAAGAAGATCTTCCCAAGATAAAGCTTTGGATCGATCTCGCTCAATCTCTTACAACACAATACATATCTAAGGGAAAGATAAATGAACCACATTGATCGAGTCCTATGTGCTTTTGAGCATAAAGAACCGGACAAAGTCCCTAAGGGGGAATGGTTTATAGACCCAGCCCTTTTAAATAAACTCATAGGCAAAACAAGCGGAAGTCATTTTATAGACTTGCTTCACGTATGGGAATTATTAAATATGGACATAAAGGCTACTAACGTTGGTTATGAAATAAAGGAAGTTCTTGGAGAGGATGAGGAAGGGAGAAAAATCTTTAAAGATTGCTGGGGCTGTGTGTATAAAGAATCAAAGATTGGATTGCTTACCCCGGCGTTGCTGGACTCACCTATAAAGAATATCGATGAGGTCTATGAATATGAATTTCCCTCTCTGGATGAATTTAAAATAGATGAGGTCAAAATGTGGACAGACAAAACTGATTATTTTATATTTGGAGTTGTATCCGGTGGATTTGAAAGACTTACCTCATTGGTGGGGGGATTTGAGAAGTATATGATTTACTCCAAGACAAAGCAAAAGGAGCTTAAGTATTTGATAAGGAAATACACTCAGTATCAGGCAGAAGTGGCCAAAAAATATATTAGGGCAGGAGCTCACGGAATTATCATTGCGGATGACCTTGCCTATAACTCAGGACCTTTCCTATCGCCTGATTCTCTCAGGGAAATTCTTTTTCCCTATCTTAAAGAGGAGGTCCTCTCTATCAAAGATTTTAAAAATGTGCCTATTATCTTTCATTCAGATGGCAATATTACTTCCCTATTGGATGATATTGTAAAATTGGGAGTAGATGGAGTTCATCCTTTAGAAAAGCATGCCGGAGTGGATATTGGAGAGGTTAAAAGGAAATACGGGGATCATCTGTGTCTAATGGGAAATATAGATACAAATTATACCCTACCATATGGCACTCCTCAGGAGGTAGAGGAAGAGGTTAGAAAACTTATAGAAATAGCCGCTCCTGGAGGAGGATTTATCCTGCGTGCCTCAAACCTTCTTACAAGCGATATTCCCAAGGTAAATGTTCTTGCTATGTATTATGCAGCTGAGAAATACGGAGTCTATAAGAAAGCTAAAACTAAAGATTAATGAGTATCTGCAGAAAGGAGGAAAGTTGATGTTAGCAGCGGTTTTAGAAGGTGTGAAAAAGATAAAGTTAAGAGAAGTTCCTAAGCCGGAGCCAGGCTATGGCGAGGCTGTAATAAGGATAAAGGCTTGTGGTATATGTCAGACGGATTTTAAAGCCTATACCGGTGAGAGAAGAAATTTCACTCCTCCCATAATTGTTGGTCATGAGATGTCGGGAATTGTTGATAAAATCGGCAAAGGGGTTACGGATTTTAAGGAAGGTGATGAAGTAGTAGTTTCTCCAACAATTCATTGCGGGAAATGCGAATATTGTAAAAGTGGGCTGGAACACTATTGTGAGAATGGGGCGACCATAGGTGGAGATGGATTTGAAGATGTGAGGAACGGAGGATTTGCGGAATATGTGGTGGCTCCGGAAACCAGCCTTTACAGAAAACCAAAATCGGTCTCTTTTTCCGCAGCAGCTTTAACTGAGCCCTTAGCTGGCTCTTATAAGGGGATGATCGAGTATAGTAATTTAAGATTAGGAGAAGATGTAGTGATAATAGGGGCAGGCTCAATGGGACTTTTGCTCAGCCAGGTTGCCTCGGCAGCAGGAGCAGCAACACTTATCCTCATTGATGTTGAGGATTATAAACTGGATTATGCTAAAAGGTGTGGAGCTACTCACGTAATTAACTCAAAGAAAGAGAACCCTAAGGAAAAAGTTTATGAAATATTACCAAAGGGTCCTGACGTAATATTTGAAGCCGCTGGTGTACTGGATGCGGCCTCTTTAGCATTCGACCTTTGCCGAAGAGGAAGTAGACTTAATATGTTTGGGGTTACAACTCCAGGGACAATCTCTGTATCTCCAGGCCATATTCATTTTACAGAAATTAATATGAATGCCTCTTTCTCTGTGACACCAAGAACTATGTTAAAGTCCCTTAGATTGATGGAAAAGGGACTGGTAAATCCTACCAAGATAATTACTCATGAGTTTCCGCTTGAGGAAATCTCACAGGCTTTCAAGATTATGGAGTCGATAAGAAGGATTAAAATTGTTATAAAACCATAACTATTATTGGGGGATGCATCAATTTTCGGAATCTTCCCGAGATATCTCCTATAAGAGCGTATCTTTGCACATTAAATTAAGCCTTTTCCAAGCTCAAATGCCTTAAGGTTAGCCTCGAGGAGTCTCTTTGGAACGGATTCCTTAATGGTCTCTATGATGGTCTTCTCTTTAATGGGTAGATACCTTGCAAGCACGCCAAGCATAACGGTGTTGGCCGTCATAACATCCCCGGCTTTCTTTGCTATCTTTGTAGCATTTAGCGTGATGACATTTCTAAAGACCTTCTTGACCTCCTTGAAGAGACTTTCCACATCTGGATATGTGAATGCTCCGGATGATACCGAAACAGGTATAATCCTTTCTGTATTAATTATGGCAATGCCATCCCTTGAGAGAAGGTGAGAGCATCTGATCGCCTCCACTGGCTCAAAGCCCAATAGAGCATCGGCATCTCCCTCGGGTATGAGGGGTCCGAAATTTATCCCAATTCTTATATGATTTTCCACAGAACCTCCTCTCTGTGCCATCCCATGAGTCTCCGCGGACCTGACGGGCATTCCCTCCTTTGCCGCGGACCTTCCGATGATATCGGAGGCAAGGATAACTCCCTGTCCTCCCACTCCGACGATGATAAGGTCAAACTTCATCTTTATCTTCCTCAATTATTTTTATCGAGTTAGTCGGGCAAACTTGGGCACACACTCCACACCCAAAACACTCTTCATTGATCGACGCCCTCTTACCGTCCCAGATTAGCGCCGGACAGTTAAGTTCGACACACTTCTTACATCCAATACAAGTATCCGCAACCTTAAATTGTCTCCTCCTCGTTTTCAATTTCCTCAAGTGTTTTCTTGCAAGAAGCGCACATATCCGCTTTGCAATAATCACTCTAACTCCACTCCGCTCTTTCGCCTCTTTAAGCACATCGATAAGCTCGGCCAGATCATAAGGGTCTACCGTCTTTACGTAATCAACCCCGCAGGCTCTGGTGATCTTTTCAAAGGAGACCTGATATGTCCTCCCGCCTTGTGCTGTAATCCCTGTGCCAGGATGTGGTTGATGTCCGGTCATTGCGGTGGTGCCGTTGTCGAGGATGACTACCACTATATTGGATTTATTGTAAACGGCGTTTAGAAGACCAGGGATGCCTGTATGAAGGAACGTAGAATCTCCAATTGTGCAAACTACATCCCTACTCTCTTTAGATCTGTAAAATCCAGAGGCCATTCCTATGCTCGCTCCCATACAAACGCAGGTATCCACGGTTTCCATCTGAAAGCCAAGGGTATAACATCCAATGTCGCTCGGATAGATGGCATCTCTGCCAAAAACCTTTCTCATCGCATAAAAGATCGCCCTGTGAGGACAGCCAGGGCAGAGAACAGGCGGTCTGGGAGGAAGAAGCTTTTTAACATCAGCCAATGGGTCTACTCTCTTAAAAGTCCTTTTTAAAATTCTGCATAACGCTTCCTTTACAACATCGACACAGAGTTCTCCGTTTTTCGGGATATGTCCGGTAAATTTACCGAATATACGCAAGTTCCGTTTGCCAGTGTCTACACACATCAGCATATATTCCTCAATCACCGGCTCAAGTTCCTCGACAATTAGAACTTGCTCGACATTCTCAAGAAGCTCATTTATCAAGTTCATCGGGGGTGGATATGTTCCAATTTTTAAGAAGGATACCTTTACTTTCAAGGAATTTATCGCTTCCTTTGCGTATAGATAGGATATTCCGGATGTGATGATGCCAATTTTTGAATTGGACATCTCCAGCTTGTTCCAGGGTGAACTCTCAAACTCCTTCCTTATTCCCTCTTGCTTTTCGTTCAGTTTAATGTGCAGTTTGTAAGCATTCGCGGGAACCATAACCCACTGAGATGGATCTTTCTCAAACTTGCCAATCAAATTTTCCTCAGGCTTAATGTCCATTTCGATCTCCACATCAGATTTTGCGTGGGAGATTCTCGTTGTTGAACGAAGCATAACAGGGATATCGAACTTTTCCGATAGCTTGAAGGCATAGGATGCCATCTTATGTGCCTCCTGGACAGAGGAGGGATCAAGACAGGGTATGCGGGCAAAACTTGCGTATCTTCTTGAATCCTGCTCGTTTTGGGATGAGTGACAGAAGGGGTCATCAGCGACGATCAAAACAAATCCACCCCTTACCCCGGTATAGGCAAGCGTCATAAATGGATCAGCAGCCACATTGAGACCCACGTGTTTCATAACAACGACGGATCTTTTTCCTCCCCAGGAAGAGCCAATGGCGTTCTCAAAAGCAACCTTTTCATTTACCGACCATTCCACATAAAATCCATATTTTCTGGAAAGCTCGACCAACTTCTCCATAATCTCCGAGGAGGGAGTGCCCGGATAGCCATAAGCTGTCTTTACCCCTCCCTCAACCAGCCCATAGGCAATTGCCTCATTTCCAAGTATGTATTCTCTCTTAAGCAAATCTATCTCCTCCCTATTGTGTAATATGCCTCGCTTCGCTCGGCAAAGGGTTCTGGATTTTATCCTCATCGGTGTCAATTATAGGAAAAAGAGGAGGAAAAGACAAGAGATGCCACTGCTTGACATCTTCTAATATTGTAATATAATAATATATCAAAAAAGAAGGGAGCTGAGTAAGCCTGATGGAGAGAGAGAAAAACGTCCTGGAGGATGATCTTGACCAAATAGCTGAATGTTTAAAAGCTTTAGCCCATCCGGCAAGAATCAGAATCTTGGAGGAGTTGAGAAGGGGGAGAAAGTGTGTTAATGAGCTTTCCGAGAGGATTGGAATGGCTCAAGCGAACTTATCTCAACATCTCGGGCTTCTCAAGAATACAGGATGGGTGAAGAGAAAAAAAGAAGCGGTGTATGTTTATTACTCTCTTTCAGATGAAGGAATATCTACAGCTCTGGCGAAAATATGTGAAGTAATTCAGCGCTTTAAATAAAAGAACTGGCCGAGGAAAAGATGTTAAAGGTTGAAAATTTAACTTTAATTCGAGGCGAAAGGAAAGTACTTAAGGGAATAGACCTAAGCATAGGCAAGAGGGAAATTCACGCCCTTTTGGGGATAAACGGGGTGGGAAAGAGTAGTTTAGCCTATTGTCTGATGGGTCTGAGCGGATACAAGCCAAGTAAAGGAAGAATTTACTTTGAGGATAGGGATATAACGAACCTTCCCCTATCCAGGCGGGCAAAACTTGGGATAACCTTGGCCTGGCAGGAACCAACCCGGTTTGAGGGATTGACTGTTAAGGAATATCTTTCTTTATCGAAGAGGAATAAGGAAAACTCCCTTGATGAAATTTTGGACAAAGTTGCCCTCAAACCGAGATTGTATTTGAACAGAGAGATGAACCAGAACCTTTCTGGGGGAGAGAGAAAGAGAATAGAACTTGCCTCCGTCTTTGCTATGATGCCAAAGTTTGCTATCCTGGATGAGCCAGACTCGGGAATTGATATGCTTTCCCTGAAAAGAATTATGGATTTTATCCTTAGCTTAAAGAAAAAAGGGGCATCAGTTCTCCTCATTACTCATCGAGAGGAAGTCGTTGAGATTTCCGACACGGCATCTTTAATGTGCGAGGGGGAAATAATCAGAAGTGGGGATCCGAAATTGGTGAGGGATTATTTTAAAACTCACTGTGCGAAGACATGCTTTGAAAAAGGCGGATAAATGAACGACTATGAGGCTATTCTAAGGGCTTATGAGCTTGCAGGGGGTGATCCTACCTCCCTTCAATTTCCCGAGGTGGGGAGCCTGGTTGTCGAGAAAAACAGGATTTTGAGTTTTCACGAGGTAGAGGGGCTGATTGTAGAGCCTGAAGAAACACAAAGAGGAATAAAGGCAAAGATACTGGTCAAAAAAGATTTTAAGATAAAAAACCCCGTGCATTTGTGCTTTGGAGTTATCCCAAAGGAGGGACTACAGGAGATCATAATGGAGATCGTCTTAGAGGATAACTCTTATGTTAAGCTTTTAGCCCATTGCACCTTTCCCAACGCTATTAAGGTAAAACACATAATGCAAGCTGAGATCAACATTGGCAAAGGCGCTTATTTATCTTACGAGGAAACTCACTATCATGGGTTATCCGGAGGAATAGAGGTTATTCCTCGAGCAAGGATAAACATTGCCTCAGGAGGAAGACTGACCAATAGCTTTTCCCTGACCAAGGGAAGGGTAGGCAAGTTAAGTCTCGATTACGATGTAGAAGTGGGCAAAGATGGTATAGCTGAGTTGATCACCAAGGTGTATGGGAAAGGAAAGGACAGAATAGAAATAGTTGAAAAGAGTTCCTTGAATGGAGAAAATGCGAAAAGCTTAATCAAAAGCCGTACAGTAGTTATAGATGAGGCTCAGAGTAAGGTAGTAGGAGAGACTTATGGCAATGCTCCAGGGACAAGAGGTCATGTGGACTGTGTGGAAATCGTGGAAGGAAAGGCTAAGGCAGAGGCAATCCCTAAGGTTTCTGTAATTCACAATCAGGCAAAGGTAACCCATGAGGCGGCTATCGGCAGAATAGATAAAAGGCAGCTGGAGACGCTAATGGCAAGGGGATTGGAGGAATCGGAAGCCATAGATACGGTGATCAAAGGGATATTAAGATAGTTCATCCTGGGTTTGATTCCTTTATCATTACACTGGGTAAGTGGTGTTTTGGAACGCTTATGGACTAAAATAACTGCATAATTTTTTTCACTCATAATATAGAATATTTTCTATATAGAAAACTCTGGATATGGATATCCTCTTTAAATATCTTGACGGAGGTGATGAACATATATGAAAAAACCTGAAGAGAAGCAAGGCAAGGACACTTCCTCGGATACAAAGCTATTGGGAAACTTTGCCAGAATTTTTGAAATATTGGGCAGCGGGACGAGGTTGAAAATACTGAAGATGATCAGCAAGGAGGAAAAGTGCGTAAATTTTCTCAGCAAAAAGTTAAAGCTATCCCAACCTACAATTTCTTATCATTTAAAGCTCCTGCTCGGCCTTGATCTGGTCAAGCAATATAAGAGCGCCCAATGGGTGCGATACAGGTTAAACAGAGAAAGATTAGCAAAATTGATGATTGAGTTTCCCAAAATTTATGGGATTTTAACTGCCAGAAAAAAAGATAAAGGCTAAAAGGAGGCTAAGATGGATATAACCTATCTTATAAGGTTTTATTTGAGGAACAGGTTAAACCGCTATGTTTTTAGCTTGCTTTCCAAAAAGGATAAAAATGCCAGAAGCATCCTCGGGGATATCTTCTCCCTTTATGCTCCAGAAAACGGACACCTACCTCTTTCAAGAAAGTTAAAGGTCCTCCCTTTTTACCTTTTCTTCGAGATAGGAAGGCTCGTCTTCGGTCAAACCAGGGAGGATGTAAAAAAGGAGCTTAGCAGTCGCACATTCCAAAAGGGAATATCCCTTGTTATGAGGTCTATAGCTCATTATGGGCCAACTTATCCTCAAAAATTCATCGCCCCTCCCGTGGTAGTTTGGAACTTCACCAACATCTGTAACCTGCGCTGTAAACATTGCTATCAGAGCGCTGGGAAAAAACTCCCCCAGGAACTTTCCTTATCCAAACGCCTCGACATAATAGACCAGCTTGCGGCTGAGGATGTCTTCTCCGTTGCCTTCTCAGGTGGAGAGCCTCTGATGGACAAGGATCTCTGGGCGGTAATTGAAAGGGCAAAGAAACATGCTATGTACGTCTCG